>JASFSK010000572.1:0-3866 GCA_050114455.1 Desulfobacterales bacterium
TTCAGTCCGATCTCAACCGACCCGAGCGTTGCGTCCTGATCCACCCTTTTCTGCCGGTTCACCTTCTACCCCTGGTGGAGGTTGTCGGCGGCAACCAGACCGAAACGCAGGCCGTGGATATCACCTGCCGTTTGATGGAAGAGATCGGCAAGACACCGGTGCGGCTGAAAAAAGAGGTCTCCGGATACATTGTCAACCGGCTCCAGGCTGCCCTGCTGCGCGAGGCCGTCGATTTGGTGGCGAACGGCGTGGCCGATGCGGAGGAAGTGGACCAGGCTTTCTGCACCAGTATGGGAATGCGGGATTCCTTCATCGGGCCCCTACTGCGAGCCTATTTGGCCGGAGACGGCATCGAAAACTTTATCGAGCACTACTCGGAATCCTACCGCTTGAGGTGGGAATCAATGGCCACCTGGAACTCGATGTCACCCCCGGTCAAGGAATGCCTTGTGAACAGCGTCAATGAAATGACCATTGTGCGCGATAACTCGCTGGAGAAAATCAAAGCCTGGCGCGACAGGCTGCTGATTGAAATCCTTAAAGTGGATCGAACCTGTCGGTGAAAATTTTTCTTTGTTTTGCCAAGAAGTTTATATTCCTATGAGAGCTATGCGCCTGCGACTCTTGTCAATATCGACCAACGGATTTTCAGAACCATAGTCGTATTCGATGTTCTGTCTGTTCGATTTGGGAAAGGAGGTATAGATGGATCCATTTGAGTTAAGACAAATAAGCGATACGGGCATCTCCGTGACATGTTTCGGTTTCGGTGGCGCGTCGATGGGGAACATGTACACCGTGGCCCATGATGACCATGCGCTGATGGCGATTCGCGCTGCTTATGAGGCCAAGGTCCGGTACTTTGATACGGCACCGATGTACGGTTTTGGCAAAAGTGAACGACTGTACGGTTGTGTCTTGAAGGATAAGCCCCGTGACTCCTTTGTTTTGTCTACCAAGGTCGGTCGTCTCATTGTGGCCGGGGAGCCGACGCCGGAGTCCGAGGAGACCTGCTTTGTCGAAATAAACGATACGCATTCGGTGTTCGATTACAGCCGCGACGGGGTTTTGCGGTCACTGGAAGAAAGCCTCAAGCGCCTGGGGATCGATAAGATCGATATCGTTTACATCCACGACCCCGATGTACAAGATTGCTTTCAGGAGGCCTTGGATGAAGCCTTTCCAACCCTGGCGGAATTGAAAAGCCAGGGTATTATCGGCGCTATCGGAGCCGGCATGAATCAGGCCGAGATGTTATGCGATTTTGCTAAAAATGCTGATTTTGACTGTTTTTTGCTGGCCGGCCGCTACACATTGCTCGATCAAATCGCACTAAAGGAGCTGCTGCCGCTCTGCCAACAGAAAAATATCAGCATCATTATCGGCGGGGCATACAACAGCGGCATTCTGGCCACCGGAGCGATTGAGGGGGCCCATTACAATTATGAGCCGGCACCGCCGGATATCATGGAGAAGACCCGTAAAATCGAAACGGTTTGCTCGCGATTCAATGTCTCCATGAAAGCCGCGGCACTGCAATTTCCATTCGGCCACCCTTCCGTTGTTTCGAACATACCCGGAGTCAAAACCAAAGAACGGTTTGAAGAGAATCTGTCGCTGTTTTCCGATCCGATACCTGCCGACTTCTGGACCGCCCTTAAAAAAGAAAAATTATTGGTTGCCGAAGCACCGGTTCCGAACAGCTCGGCCGGTTAACGTCCCACATAAAATATGGAAGTCCGAACGGCCTTGAATCCACAGATTTCGCAGATTACACGGATTACAAGAAACAGCTTAATAGCGTTGCAAAATCTGCCGGGTATCATTCCCAGCAGCTAGTTGCGATAAAACGATTATTACCTTTAAAGATACCCCGCGGCTTGCCGCGGAAAGATTCATTAAATTGATTGTCAGCCGAATAATAGCATACCAAGACCTAATATTGTTATAAGGAGCTAAAAAAATGACCAACCTATCAACGCATATATTTTACTCTCCGAATAAAATTATACTTGGGATGGATGCCTCATCCAATGTTTCCGATGAACTCTCGAAACTGGGTGGCGGTCGCGTGCTGCTGGTGACGGATCCAGGCGTCGTTGAGGCGGGTTTGATTTCTCAGATAGAGAATTCCCTGAAATCAGACAACCTGGACTACGTCCTTTACGATGCCGTCGAACCCGAGCCCCCTGATGGCGTCATCGACCGTGGGGCTGAAATATTTAAATCAGAGGATTGCAGCCTTGTATTGGGTATCGGCGGAGGGAGTTCTTTGGATGTGGCCAAGGGTATTTCCATCCTGGCGAAGAACAGCGGTAAGATCCTTGACTTTTGCGGTATCGACTGCGTACCACGGAAGGGGGCACCATTGCTGCTGATGCCGACGACCTCGGGCACCGGAAGTGAGGTGACCCGGGTGCTGGTGTTGACCGATGAGAAACAGAACGTCAAGAATGTCGTATTTACACCCTATATCCTGGCAGATGTTGCCATTGTGGATCCCGCTTTAACTCTCAGTATGCCCCCCCGTGTCACCGCCGATACCGGCATGGATGCCATGGTGCATGCGATTGAGACCTACGTATCCATGAACGCCACCGTATTTTCGGATGTTTTGGCCGAACGCGCGATTGAACTGATCGCACGATATTTGCCGATCGCCTGGGCCAAGGGAGGCAACCTGGAAGCCCGATACCAGATGTCGACGGCGGCCACCGTTGCCGGACTTGCTTTTGGCTCGGGCGGTTTGGGAGCCGTTCACGGTCTGGCGTATCCCCTGGGTACCGAGTATCATATGACCCATGGCCGCACAAACGCCATCATGCTGCCGCATATCATGAAATTTAATCTCAGTGGAAATCCTGCCAAATACGCCCGTATCGCCGAATTAATGGGGCAGGAAATCGATGGATATTCTATGTATGAAGCGGCTGCGATGGCTGTTGATGCCGTCAAAGAGCTCCTGGATACGATCAAGGTGTCTTATAACCTATCAGATTATGATATTCCCACAAAAGATTTACCCAAGCTGGTGGATGGCGGCATGAAGCAGGCCAGGCTTTTTGTGCCCAATCCAAGAGATCTCACCCGGGAGGACGTGGAATCCATCTATGAAGGTGCTTATTAATACTTGAATCTTGCAAAATCCAGGTGAATGGTTCCTATTTGCAGACTAATTTGAGGTGCGATCATGAATGTATCGAACATCATCAAAGCGCACGTGACCGAAACCCCTGAAAAGACAGCGATTATCTTTGGTGAACGTCGTATCTCCTACGCAGATTTGGATGAGCTGATCAACCGCACGGCAAGCGGTCTCACAAAAATGGGATTCCAGCGGGGCGATGTGCTTTCTGTCTTTCTGCCCAGTATCCCTGAATTGGTCGTCGCTTATCTGGGCACCGCCAGGGCAGGGGTGACATTGAATCTGGTCAATGCCATGCTGCAGAAAAACGAGGTGGCCTACATCCTTAATGACTGCAGTTCCAAGGGAATATTGACGGACGCAAAGCGGATGCCGATCATTGAGTCGATTCGTTCCGATGTGGCATCACTGACCGATGTGATTCATTTGGGAGAACAAGAAAAGGATGAATATCCATGCTTTAATGCCATGATGGCCGAAGGGGACGCTGAGTTCGATGCACCGGAAACCAACGGTGACGACCTGTGTCATCTGATGTACACATCGGGTACGACCGGACGGCCAAAGGGCGTCATGGCCACCCACCTTAACATCCACCATAATGCTACCGAGTTCGGCAAGGTTCACTTTACGCCCGAAGACACCATCATGGTGGCCACACCCATCTTTCATTGCTGGGGGCTGGTTAACGGCACCTTCGGGATGCTTTCAAAAGGCGGAA
>JASFSK010000573.1:0-3863 GCA_050114455.1 Desulfobacterales bacterium
TCCGGATTGTGGATCAAACGCCTCAACGATGTCGATAGAAATCCGGCATGGGATGCCGGGCACACATGGGTATTCATTGTTTATTCCTCCTTATTTTCAATTTTTTGGAACGCTATATGTTTAGCTGCTATACTACTTATCCAAAAAAAAGTTTGAAACTACGGTTATTTTGAATCCACAGATTTCGCAGATTACACGGATTACATGAAACAGCTCAAGGGCGATGCAACATCTGCCAGGTATCATTTCCCACGGCTTGCCCCGGGGAGATTCATTTTCCTGTTCTCTGACAAAGACTTTCTTCCCATTTGTCCAGAAAAATATCCAATTGGTTCAAAAATTCGTCGAGAAAGAAAATCTGCTCCTGACTAAGGCCGCTGAAATAGTCCTTGAACCCGCCATCCATGGTTTCGTGCCAGTATTTGTGAGCATAGAAAGCACTTTTGCCCTTGTTGGTCAAATATAAGCATATCTTTAGGCCATTGTCCGGGTCGGATCTCTTTTCGGTCAATCCTTTAGCTGCGAGCTTTTTCAAAGTCTGGGAAACAGCACCTTTGGTAATTCCCAGCAGTGCGGCCGCTTCGGTAACATTTATACCCTCCTGATCCCCGATCAGTTCCAATAAAAAAATCTCCGACCGGTACAAAGTTTCGGCGGTACCGAAATGCCATGGTCGATTCTCTAATTCGGCGGTGCGCCGTACAATACCCATGAATTTTTCGACCAAATGCCGGGGCAGATTTGTCAGATGTTGGTCATTCATTGGGCACTAATAGTATAGTATCTAAACATTATTGTCAAGACTTATTTGTTAGACAGATGACGGATGATTGAAGTCGTCAGTGGGAATTCGAAAATGCAATGATTGGAAGACAGATGTCGGATTGTATTTTTTACTCAATCAACTTTTCCAACCCTGTTAATCAATCAACCATATTTACCGGCAAACCGTAACCCACAACACGCTCACTTTGCCATTAAATAGGTCACCGCTTCCTCCAGGCCATCCAAAGTCAATTCAAACATGGGAAAAATCTCACGGATTGCTCCGATGGTGCGGGTGTAATTCCACATGGATGCCGGGACGGGATTTAGCCAAACCGAATGTGAAAATGTTTGGGCAAGAAAATTGAGGCAGTCAATGCTGGGCATCCCGCTGCGCTCTTCAAGGTGGATGGAACCATCGCTGGCCATCAACTCATAAGGTGCCATACTGGCGTCGCCGACCAGCACGAGTCGCGTTTGTGAGTCGAGACGGGTAAATTCATCTATTCGCTTGGGTTTTTTATATCGCGCCGGATCTTCCCAGAGATTGGAGTAAATTGTGTTGTGAAAAAAATAGGTCTTCAATTCCTTAAATTGGTTTCTGGAATAATCAAAGAGGGTTTGAACGACCGGGATATAGGGATCCATCGACCAGCCACCATTGTCGATGGCCAGTATCACTTTCAGGCGGTCTTTTAGACGCCTGTCAAAAACGATCTCGATTTCACCGGCGTTTTTCATGGTCTGGTAAATGGTATCGTCAATATTCACCTGATCCTCGGGACCCACTGGAATCAGATTACGCAGCCGCTTTAAGGCTTCTCCAACCATGGCATGGGTCAAAAGTCCGCTTTTGGAATAATCTTTATAACGTCTGTCCATGGCGACTTTGACGGCCGATTTATTGCCGGACACACCGCCGACCCGCATGCCACCCGGATGGTAACCCGAATGGCCTACGGGGGAATACCCTCCGGTACCGATCCACTTGGCACCGCCATGGTGCGCTTCGGTCTGATCTTTAAGCCGCTCTTTGAAATAATCAATCAATTCTTCGGGAGTCAATTTTGTCAGGGCGGATTCATCCACCCCCAACAATTTCGACAGTTCACGGGGATTTTCAAGCCAGCCTTCCAGCATGGTCCGGACCAGTTCATCAAGTTCGAGCCCTTCGGAATCAGGTAATTCCGCACCCTCGAAATGGTGGGCAAATATCTGATCGTATAGATCAAAATAACGTTCGCTTTTTACAAGAATCGCACGGGAGGCTGTGTAAAAATCGTCCAGGGTGTTTACCAATCCATTTCTGAGCGCCTTTTGAAGCGTCAAGAATGCGGTCGGGCTGACCGGAATCCCCACTTCTCTCAATTTATAAAAAAAATCGACAAACATACGTCAAGCTTCGCTTGGCAAATTATATAGCGCATGGGGCATGGTGAGAAAAGAAACAAAAGCAGCCTTCAGATCACCTATGCCCTTTGCTCTCTGCTATCTAGTTCATTCTCCGACCGTTCAGTGTGGTTTGTGCCCTGTGATAGTCCTGGCTTTTTTTAAATAATACGCCAAGATAGGGCAGTTCTCCTTTGGACAGTCGTTTGGGTTTGAAATCGGGGTCGGCGCGCAGGGCCCTGATCCAGTTTATCAGTTCCCGTGTCGCCGGCTTTTTTTCAACAGCATCCAGCTGACGCATGCGGTAAAAAGCAGTTATGGCTTTTTCCATCAGTTCCGTATCCAATTCAGGAAAATGAACACCGATGATACGTCGCATCATGGCCGGATCGGGAAAGGCGATATGGTGGAAATTGCATCTTCCAAGAAACGGATCGGACAGGTCTTTTTTGGCGTTTGATGTGATGATAATCACCGGACGATTCTGAGCCTTGACCGTTTTATCAATCTCGATGATATCAAACTCCATCTGGTCAAGCACATCTAGCATATCATCCTGAAAATCGGTATCCGCCTTGTCGATTTCGTCAATTAGGAGCACGGTCTTGATATCCGCCGTAAAGGCCTGGCCGATTTTGCCCATTTTGATGTAGTCTTCTATATTGCTGACATTGCGGCTGGAATCTCCAAAACGGCTGTCGTTGAGGCGAGTCAGGGTATCATACTGATACAATGCTTCTATTAATTTCATGCTTGATTTAACGTTGAGTACGATCAAAGGCATTTTCAAATTTTCTGCAATTGCATGGGCAAGCATGGTTTTGCCCGTGCCCGGTTCGCCTTTCAACAGCAGTGGCATCTCAAGCGCCATTGATATGTTCACAATCTTTGCCAATTCTTCGTCTAAAACGTAGCGCGATGCACCAGCAAATTGCCTTTCACCGTGATTGTCTACCATCGAATACCTCACCTTTCTCTTTAGCAGTAACGTGTTGTTTTTAAATTATTAACTATATTTTACGGCAACTTTCACTTTTAACCGCTGACGAGCCGAAATTGAAGCTTTTCAATTATAATACCGCTCTCTCATCTCACGCGATATGTTCCTGGTCAGGGTAAGCACCTTTTGGGCCAAATCCATGGTCAAAGATCCAGTCCCGCAACTGGGAGTAATCAATGATTGGCCGATTAGCATTTTGACGTCGACGCCAAGCGATTCAATCTGCTCAAACTGCTGATCCAATCGATTCAGCAAGGAGGTTGTCGATTCCCCTTCAAGCCATTCGACATTTAATGTCGGCACAATCCCCCACGCCAGGATCTTACCGGAATCAAGAAATTGTTTTATCTGGCCGGGATAGAGAATAAACCGGTCGAAATAGGCATATGCGTCAAAGCTGACAATGTCCACCGATGAGTTCAGGGCCAGCGACCAGTCCGTATTGGCACAGATGTGAATACCGGCCAGACCGCCCTCCAGGTGCACGGCTTCGCAAACTTCCTCAAAACATTGCCGTATATCCTCACTGGATATGCTGGTAAACTCGGATGAGCCAAACCCCGCAAGGGCTGGTTCGTCAAAAAAAATCATCACCGGTCGCTGCAGCAATGAAAGTCTGTGTGTTTGCCAGCGGGCTTTCATCGCCACCAGCTTGACCACCATATCCCTTAGTTGGGGGTCGTAAAAAATGGGTCGTCTATTCTGATCG
>JASFSK010000574.1:0-3860 GCA_050114455.1 Desulfobacterales bacterium
AGATACAACTTCTTAATATGGGCGTTCTGCAGAAGTTCCTGACCCGTACCGCAAAGGCCGATGCGTCCCTCTTCTAGCACATAGGCGCGGTCAGATATGCTCAGCGCTTGGGGAACATTTTGTTCTACCAGTAGAATGGTGACGCCTTCGCTTTTGATGCGCTGCACCACTTTGAATATTTCTTCCACTAACAGAGGCGCTAATCCTAGCGACGGCTCGTCGAGAATCAAGAGCATAGGTTTGGACATCAGTCCACGGGCGATGGCCAGCATTTGCTGTTCACCGCCGGAAAGGGTTCCGCCGGCCTGATCGGTTCTTTCCCGCAAAATCGGGAAAAGCGTCATGACCAGGTCCATGCTTTCCCGGCGCAAAGCTTTCGGACGCTTGAGAAATGATCCCATTTCCAGGTTTTCCTTGACGCTGAGGGTCGGGAATATGCGGCGGCCTTCCGGAATTTGAATCAATCCTTTCTCAACCCGCTCATGTGGCTCCGTTGAAGAGATGTCTTCACCCATAAATGTAATCGAGCCTGCCGCAAGCGGGAGAACCCCTGAAATACTGTTAACCGTGGTGGTTTTGCCGGCACCGTTGCTGCCAAGCAGCGATACAACCTCGCCCGCGTTTATTTCCAGGGATACCTGCCTCAGTACCTGGACTTCGCCGTAAAACACATCGATCTTGTCAAGATCAAGCAATGGTAACTCCCTTTCCAAGATAGGCCTCGATCACCTTGGGATCCTCAGCAACCGCACGGGGACTGTTATCGGCGATCAATTCGCCGTGATGGATGACGACGATGCGATCGCTGAGCCCCATGACCACCCGCATGTGGTGTTCGATGATAAATATTGTGGTTCCGGACTTGCGAATATTTTGGATCAGGCTGATAATTTGGTGCTGTTCGGTCGGGTTCAATCCGGCCATGACCTCATCGAGTAGCAATAACTGCGGCTCAGACGCCAAGGCGCGGGCCAGTTCCAAACGTTTCCGGTCGGGCAAGGTAAGGCTGCTGGCCGGATCCAATGCTTTGTGTTGCAGGCCGACAAATTCCAATATCTCCCAAGAACGTTTCTCTACCTTAGGTAACTCGTTGGATCTGTTGAATGCGCCCACTGCGACATTTTCCAGTGTCGACAAATGGGCAAACGGCTTAACAATCTGAAACGTTCGGGTGATGCCAAGCTTGCATATCTGGTGAGCTTTAAGTCCGGCTAGATGCTGTCCGTTGAAGTTGATGCGGCCGGAATCCGGTTTGAGAAAGCCGGTGACCAGGTTGAATAAGGTGGTTTTGCCGGCCCCATTGGGCCCGATGAGACCTAAAATTTCACCCGAATCGATATGAACCGATACATTCGAGATGGCCTTCAAACCGCGAAATGATTTTGATACGTTATTTATTTCAAGCAAATGGGGCTGAGACAAGGTTGTGTTTCCTGTAGTTTAATTTTTCCTTTGATCCCTACTTTTGCTAAAAAGGCTTTTTGCAAAGCCAATCAGACCGTCCGGCAGGAACATAATGACGATGACCAGCACGACCCCGTAAATCATGAGGTAAACACCGCTGTAAGACTGAAAGATTTCACGCGTAAACTCCGACAGCGGCGTCAGGACAATCGATCCCAACAACGGGCCCAGTACGGTACCCGGTCCGCCGATGATCGGGCGGATCATAATCTCGACTGAGTTGATCACTCCAAACGTGATGTCCGGATCGATATACAAAAGGTACTGGGCATATATGGTGCCACCGACTGCCGTCAGTCCGGCGCTAATCGCCATTCCGGTCATCTGGGACTTGAAGGTATTTACTCCCAGTGCTTCTGCTGCATCTTTATCTTCCCTGACAGCCAGAAAATACAACCCCATGCGAGTCTTCTCGAACCGTAAAACGAGGTATAAGGCACCGACCATCAGCCAGAGTGAAATATAATAGAAAGGAATTTTTCCGCTGAATTGCATTAGGGCCGGTGCACTTCCCTCAAGGGGAATAAGCAGCCCGAGAGAACTGCCGACAGCGTCCCAGGTGGTGGCGACCAGGTGAAAAATCTCGGCAAACGCCAGCATGATCAGCGCAAAAAAAGGCCCGCTGAGACCGTAGCGAAAACTAAGAAAGCCGATAAACAGGCCGATGGAAATGGAAACACCAGCGGCAATGAAGATCCCGATCCATGGGCTAAGGCCGATATGTAAGAACAACATGGTCGAGGTGTAGGCGCCAAGTCCGAAAAAAAGCGCATGGCCGAAGGAAAACTGTCCGACGTAGCCGCCCAGTACATTCCATCCCTGACCCATGATGGTAAAAATGAAGATCATAATCATGGTGTGAGTGATATGCGATGGTATCGTCCAGGGTAGGACATGCAGTGCGATTAACACCAGAGTGATAACCAGCAATTTTTTGGAGCCCAATCCTTTGGTGAGATATCCGGTCGTATTTATGGCTTGGTCCATCAGCGGCTTTCCCCGAAAAGGCCGGTAGGTTTAAACAGCAGAATCAAAATGAAAATCACAAACGAGATAATCGATTTCATGGCTCCGGGAAAAATCATGCCGCCGACAGCGTCGGCCACGCCGATAATCAGGCCGCCGACAAAGGCACCCAGAACACTTCCCATTCCCCCCAAGACGACGACCATAAAGGCAGTGATGACAAAGAGCCCACCAACGGTGGGGTAAGTGGGAAAGAACGGTGCCGTGGCCGAACCCGCCACCCCTGCGCAGGCCGATCCGATGCCGAAGGTAATCCAGTAAATTCGACGGACATTGATACCCATGAGCAAGGCGCCTCTCGGCTCCTCGCTGGCGGCCCGAATCGCCTTGCCTAGATCCGTCTTTGTCAACAGAAAGTAAACAATGGCGGCGACGATCATTGAGGTGCCAAACGCCAGCACCCGCATCAGGGATATGGAGATATCGCCTAGATAAAGATAGGCGAATTCATAAGAGGTACGGGTAATGCGGTAATCGGGGGACCACAGGAAGACGATCAGATTTTCCAGGAAAAGCGATACGCCTAGGGTCAACAGCAGCTGGTTGTGTTCCGGGGCATTGATGATGGGGGTGATTAGAAATTTTTGAAAAACCGAGCCAATCAGAAACAACACCGGGATTGTAATCAAAATCGACAGATAAGGATCAATGTGCAGCAGGGTGAATGACCAGTAGGTTGTGTACATGCCCAGCATCATCAGGGCACCATGGGCAAAATTTACCACTCGCATGACCCCGAAAATTAGTGTCAAACCGATGGCAACCAGGCTATAGACGCCGCCGATCAACAGCCCGTCGATCAGGGACTGCAGGATAAATGTGGCATTCATAAGCTGCTTAAGACCTTATCAGGAAGTATGAAAAACTCAAAAGAGGCAGTCCGGCAGAGGACTGCCCCTAATTGTGGCTGCGCATTAACTTGGTGCCGGAAATACAAATTTGGATTGGGCATAATCAGAAGGCCAGACCACTTCGATCTTTCCCTTTAAGACCTGGGTAATGGCCGCCTGGGCATTTTTGTTTTGACCGTCAGCGCCGAATACGATCGGCCCCTGGGGCAATACGTGGTCTTTGATGTCGGTTTGAGTAAGGGCCTCGCGTACGGCTTCCCGGTCGGTGGATTTGGCGCGCTGGACAGCATCGGCGATGACATAAATCGCTTCGTAAGCAAAAATTGCGGACGGCGGCATCTTGATCTCATGCAGCTTTTGATAATGGGCGTACATTTTTTCTGCCAGCGGGCTTAGCGGGTTGGCCTGATAGTTTCCATCCATCACGTTTTCCGTCATGTCGCCCAGCTCTTTGACAAAATTCTGATCGCTGAAAGCGCCGTTGCCGCAGCCGAGGAATGCCTTTGCCGCCACTCTGCG
>JASFSK010000575.1:0-3857 GCA_050114455.1 Desulfobacterales bacterium
CTGATATTACGGGGAAATAGTTCTGAGCGAATTCCCAGAAATAGCTGCCGAAGCCGAGCGCATACAGCGCGCAGGCGATAATATAGCAAAACCAGAGCATCCATCCGGCGGCAAATCCTGCCGGACCTGGAAAGGCTTTTACGACAAAGGAGTAGCCGCCGCCTGATTTTGGGTAGGCCGAGGCCAATTCAGCGTATGAAAGAGCGGTAAGAAGGGTCACGAAACCGTTGAGGGCAAAAGACAGCAAGGCGGCGGGGCCCGCTTCCCCAGCAGCAATGCCGGTCAAAACGAAAATACCGGCCCCGATCATGGCACCGATTCCGATCATGGTGGCGTCGAAAAGCCCCAGATCGCGCGAAAATGAAATTTTCGTTTCTGTGGTATTATTATTCGGCATCTATGGACTCATCAATTTTTTGATTGCTTCCTCAAACTCCCTATACCCAAAAGGCTTCGGCATCAAATTTTACTTCTCCTCGTGATCCAGACGCGCCAAGACCCATAACAGGCCTAAAGGGGATTCACGGAGCGATAACTTTTGGATCCCTTCCATATGCTCCTTATTATGTTCGAATTTCTTTTTAAGTTTTGCCTCGTATGCCTCCTTGACGGCCTCGACAAGCTGGAGTATCTATTATGCATCAGGTCTATCCTCTTTTAACCAATAAGACTGAACATGGCATCTTTCGTATAATCTTTTCATTATCATGGCCAAAAAGAAAATGCTCTAATTGCACCTCTTTGTGAGCAAGCATGATCACCAGATCCATCTTTTCTCTTTTAACAAAATTTAAAATTTCCTGGGCCGGCTTTCCTTCGGTAATGATTTCCTCAACCTTTATGGGTGTACCCTGGCGTTGTTCGGAGCGTATGATTTTATCCAGTGCCGACCTGGCGTCTGCTTGCATTTTTTTATATTCTTCCTGAAGAGTCCCCCGCGCTATCGGAAGGTTCCACCCTTCCAGACTGAAGGGGTCATGAAATATATGCACCACATATAGATCGGCCCCATACGTTTTGGCCAGGGCAATGCCGTAATGAATCGCTTTGCGACAGTATTTTGTTGATCTGCTTACAGCCAGAATACGTTTAATATCTTCCATGATTTCTACCTCCCTTTATTATTAAAATTTTGGGGAAAACTGTTCCTCAGGTGAGGAATTCCTGACCTATTCATCCTTTTTAGCTATGCGGGATTTGAAAACGACTGTAAGGGATTTCCTCATTTTTCACCTGAAAACTATACTGAAAAAAGTAAAGCACGATCATCATAAAGATAAAATACCAGATAGAAAAATGCCCCGGCTTCTGCCAGAATTTCTTTTCAGGCGGATTATTAACGTGCATTTCCGGATTATTAGGCCCGATTTGAAAATTGGTTGTCTTCATAAGTATTCTCCCTGCAAGTTGTCAAATTGCACGGTTGACGTTATTAAGAGATTTCTTTGGCCTTCTTTCCTCTCAGGCGATGCTCGCCACCCTGAAAATGCTTCTGAATATGCCCGACGGTTTTGCTGAATCTTCCCCAATCGATTTCCATTTGATCCAGGTCTTCACAGTGGATATATGAACCCGCCAGCTCCGCGCTCACTCCTTTTAGATCCTCAAACAAGGTGTTCAGACCCCTAAAAGCGTGGTGGAGATCAACCCCGACAACCTTGCTTTCCTCTTGGTTGGTAAGGCAAGCGCAGTCACCCATCATCGTGCTCACGTCGGATTCCAGGCGGTTGACACATTCGATGATCTTCTTGAGGTCCTTTTCCTCGCGCATTCTGGCCCAGACGGCCTGGTCCTGCTCCAGCTTTTCCAGGGTCAGTTTGAATTTCTCTGTATCAGCCATGAGTTTCCGAATGTCCCGGTTTAAATCAAAATATTTAACGTTTGCTCCTTTCACTCCTTTTCCAGCAGGTGATGTGTGGCTTGGTAGGCACATTTCTTGCCGGAAAGGGCAATGCATTTCGTAATTTGAATACATTATAAGTTTCCGGATACGATTCCGGTATCGGTGTGGGTCTGATAATCAGGTAGGAGTTTCGCTCTATTCTTTGTAGATGTTTGTCTTACAAAGCTTCACGGAAAAGTTATTGAAGTAGCTGTTATATGGCCCGCTGCTGTGAAAGGAAGATGCAAATGAGTTGGATATATTTGAGATAAGGCAGAAAGTCGTGTAGGACAAATACTTACGGCAAAACGCAACGAAATCTTACACAAAAATGAGACCAACACCGATACCCCGATTCTATTTCCACCCTTATTATTCACCTGGCTTGGAACGGAACCGGTGCAATCATCTGTGTGAAGAAAGCCCGGGTATTTCTATCATCACTTGAAGCACCATGTTAATAAATTAGAAAACTTGGAGGAGTCTTCAGGGTGAACTCACTTGCCCTGATAGCCAATTGATGGGTTGCGGCAACGCAAAAGGATTTTTTTGAATTTAGAAAAATTATTGGACAACTTAATCAAGGCATATTTTATGAAATTCCATCGTTTTCGGGATAAAATCTTTCGCATGCGAACCTCAAAATGGAACCTTTTTGTTTTGTGTTTGACCGTTCAGGCTGTTATCGTCTTCGATAATTGTATTCCAAGCCGCAACATACAAGAAGCGCATGCCCTGCCACCACCTTTTGTGCAGCAACCGGACACTTCCGGCTCGGCGCACCTTTCCCGAGCGCCCCGTTATATTTCCGTCCGGATGAAAAAGCCGATTGAAACCCTAATTGCCGGTGAAACCGGCAGTTTTGAACTCGAGGCGCGCCTGAAGGAGCCAGAAAGCTCCTCTGAGAAACCTCCGCTATGGGATCGGAAAACGGCAGCTCCATTGGTCATCTGGATCGCTTCTCCGGATAATAGCGGCATCGCGTTTATCGATAAGGTCCACCCAGGCAGGCCCCGCCATCATATTTTGGTGAAATTTGCCCTACCCTCCGAATCCGATTCCCAGCCGCTGACAGCGTTAGTCGAATATCGCGTCAACTCGAGAACCATTGCCGGCCGGCACTCTTTTTGGATGGATATTTACGGAGAATTGACCAGCGCGGACGGAAACAAGATCCAGGACATGGGCATCGCCAGCTTACCTTTTGAAGTCGATACCCATCTTAGGACTAAACTGTTGATGCTGATGGTCATCGCAGCCGCCATTTTTCTCTTTATCGTGGAATGGGTGCGTGTGGACGTCGTCGCCATCGCAATGATGGTGTTGCTTCCCGAACTGGGTTTACTGAACGCCCAGGATACGTTTAAAGGCCTCAGCAGCAATGCCGTGATGGCAATCATCGGGGTGATGATCATCAGCTACGGCTTGAACCGGGCCGGCTTGGTCAATCGTATCATTCAGCCTATACTGAAATACGTCGGCAAGAGTTCGTATCGATTGACAGTGATATTTTCCAGTTTGATCGCAATCATATCGAGCGTGATGCAGAATACCGGTGCGGCCGTGCTTTTCTTACCCGCCATCCGGATAGTTACATCCTACCGGCTTAAAATCCCTATTTCTCGAGTGCTTATGCCCGTTGGGATGGCAGCTATTCTCGGCGGCACACTGACGATGATCGGTACGAGTCCCCTGATACTGCTCAATGATATTCTGCCGCCGGGAATGCCCAAATTCAGTTTTCTGGAATTGACGCCCATCGGTCTCGCCTTGGTTGTCGGAGGTGTTGCCTATCTTTCCACGATGGGCATGCGCGTGCTTGCGGGGCATCCCGAGCGCCCGTCCAGCGGCCAAAACAGAGACGCCGATCGTGCTGAAGCGGGTATTCTCAGTTCTTACCCGTTGATCAAGGGGCCCTTTGAGATTTCTGTGCCGAAAGATTACCAGCCCGGCTTGCGCCCGCAGACGGTAATGG
>JASFSK010000576.1:0-3853 GCA_050114455.1 Desulfobacterales bacterium
CAAGGCCAGCAGCGGGGGTTCGCTGCTTGATTCCATTGGGGGATTTTCGGGTGCCCTCGGAGCGGCGGGCAAGCTTTTTGGGGACTGAATTTTCCCCGGACAAGCGGACACCGTATCAAGCGGGAAACGATACCGGGTATAAAAGGGGACATTCTATACCCGATAGCGTTTTCTATGCTTTTTTGGGCCGCGTCGTAGATGTCGATAAAGCTGACCGCCTTTTGCCTTATCAGCCCAAATCTGCCGATATATACTCTCGTGGCTGATCCGGACGTACTCATGGCGTTTGAGAAAGCCAGAGATTTGTTCTGGGCTAAAGTCCAACTCGAGCAACTGCTCGATGCGCCAGATGAGTTCCGGTCGCATCTTGAGAAATTTTGCCGCCGTCTTACGTCGGTTAAGCGCCTTCAAGTGAGCTTTTTTGGGGTTAACGTGTCTGCCATCTGTGTTGCGTCGAATCTCCCGGCTAATCGTTGACTTGTGGACACCAAGAGGCGTGGCAATTTTTGATTGAGAATAACCCGCTTTCAAATAAATGCGAATGTGATATCGCAGATATTGAGTTAACTGCTTGTACGTTCTCATAAGTGCACCTTTCACTTGGCGGTAGAAGGAACACCTATTGTACAGCAGTTAACTCATTCCTCCACCTCCAAGGGTGTTGCTCTTATGAGTTGAATCTAAGATGAAATATCCGGGTTAGGTTGGAATTAGCTCAGAATAATAATGACCGACAACGACGCTGAAAACCGAAATGGAATTTCAGGCGAATCCATTTGGTAAAAAATGTAGAGTTGATCCTTGTATGTGACTATGTAGCAGATGTCCCTATGATCCGTTAAAGCCTTGTCCCTTATTTTAAATGTTCTTCGGTATATAAGGACAGTTCGATCATCCGTTCGAGAAGTTCGTTAGCCTGCATTCCTGGGAAATTGTGGCACACAAGTTCCTTGCAAAACAAGCGGCAAATATAGCGAAGTTTGCGTCCTTTCAGTTTGCCAGCATATACAAAATCTCTGTGGCCATTGTTGATGACGATTACGTTTTTAACCTCATCGTATAGTGAGCGCCACATCTCACCTGGAGCTCGCCGGTAGGTATATCCGGGGAGCCCTTTGTCAGCTTTTCCGGAATCGGATGTATGGTCTACAAGGGAGTCGGTGATGGTTATGAGGGCCTCATCCCTGCATACCTTGTCTTCTTGCGTGACGATTACCTCTAAAGTTGAAAGGCCCGGCTCCGACGGTGCTGTAAAATTGACCGACTCACTTGTGTCCTGGTCGAGATTGCCTTGGCCATCAATGATCTTCCATTCGTATGTCAGGTTTTTGTGAACAATTCTACGGGAGCGGTCCCTGCAGATAGCTCGAAATTTTTTACGCTTGTCAACTGAAACGACACTCGTTTTAGGGGATATCAACACGCTGAACAATGGGCCGGCATATTCGAAAAACTGTTTTTGGCCGCTGTCATCATCGAACAGCTCCGGTGAATCCCCGGAGTGCTTCCCTCCATCTTCGTCCTTTTTGCGGGTGGATCCAGACAGCGGGCCACTTGAAAATGGATGCCGCGGATTGTTTTGAAGCCTCCCCCCATAGATGTCAAACCAGTCATATTCTTCTTGCGGAAGCCGTAAAAATGCTTCCTTGAGAGCGCGCTGAACCCTTCGCAGGACCTGGCGGCTGGAACGTTCTTCTTCAGCCTTGCGCTGTTCCTCGATAATTTCCTGTAGCTGTTTTCCGACAGGAACCATGGCCCGGTAAAATGCGTCGAAACGATCATCGCGAATAATGCCCTGTCGCGTACCCGGGGTTAGGGATAAGAACGGCGCGTCCACAATGCCCTGAAGATACCCGGCCGTCCATGGTTCATTTTCAAAGTGATCCAATTCGGTGATTGAAGGCAGAACCCGCGTGCCGCGCCGAAATAAACCAACCCGGTTTACCGCTCCAGGATCATTGAGGTAAACTTCAAGATAAATATCCCCCTGTTCGGTCGCGGCTGGCTTCAGACCATGCAGTAATCGCCCCGTGTATTGCCGCGGTACAACAACAAATTCCTTACGGCCGGTTCGGTCGATTACCTTGATGGTCACCCCGGTTGCTTTGATCCGGTCCCTAAGTTCGGATGCGAGATATCTCTGAATTTTCTCACCCGTCATGGTCCTTAGCCCCGGCAGAAGAGGATGGACCAAAAGATCTGTCCCTTTAAAAGGAAGCAAAATCCGCTTCTTCGAAACCGAGAAATCCGGTGAATCTTTGGCCATGGTCATCTGGTATGTGTTCCCGTCGGTCCCACAGCATGTCACGCTGAGATTTTGGCCGACCGTCCAGAAACTTAAAAGGCCAATGCCGAATTCGCCCTGAATATCTTTGGCGCCTTTTGATTTGAACTGGCGCTTAATGGAATCACAGATGTGGGTAGCCACGCGGCGAAAATCCGGTAATCCGTATTTATCCTTTGGGATTCCTTCGCCGTTATCGCTGATCTTGAGATAGAATGCCCCCTGCTTCTTGCCCCTTACAACAGCAATTTGTTTTGCCCCGGCATCTATGCTGTTTTCAACAAATTCAGCCACTGCCTTCAGCGGATTGGCCTGTGAACTGGCTATAATGTTGATGGCGTTCCAGTGATCGGCAATCCGGAGCTTGCCGGAGCGGAGGCTCGTTTTTTTCTTTTTCCTTTTGGATCCCGGCATGGTTACCTCTTTTATTGACGTCATAATAATTTACACATTCGTTAATTGGGGTAAAATCTTGGTTTGTGATTATCGGAACACCAATATTGCAAGACCAATTGCGGGGGCACTGGAAGCGGGCCATGGATGAAAGTGGTCTCAACTGTCGGCGGGTGTAATGAACGCGCCACACATTCGCCTCCCGGGCCCTGGGGGCAGGGGAATTGTCCCAGTGGGTGGTAAAGACCCTGGGCCATGCGGATACCTCGATGGTCTGCAGCCGTTTGCCCATCAAAACCCATCCAATAAAGACGCGCCCTTGGAGAGTGCCTGCAACGGAACAGCTTCGACTCGACGCGCCAATGGAAATCTTTGGGTTCCCGGATAAATCACAAACACATACTTGAGTTTTAAATCCTCAAGAGCGATACGTATGGAACGTGTCAAGCGCGGTTTGTCCGTACGTTTGCACTCGACACCGAATAAAGCCTTTCCCCGGCGTAATATGAGATCGATTTCCGCTCCTTGGTGGGTTGCCCAAAAAAATACCTCTTCCTGGGGCTCAAGGCTTAACAACTGCTCGATGACAAACCCTTCCCACGAGGCCCCCACCTTAGGATGGTTAAACAGACGCTTCATTGAATCGATACCCAGCAATTGATGCAAAAGACCGCTGTCACGCACATAAATCTTGGGGGATTTCACTTGGCGCTTTTTGAGGTTGGCGTGGTAGGGTTGCAACTGACGAATCATAAAGGCGTCCGTAAGTAGGTCCAAATAGCGACGAGTGGTCGATTCACTGACACCGAGAGAGCGGGCCGGTTCGGCCGACTTCCAGACCTGGCCGTGGTAATGCGCCACCATGGACCAAAAACGTTGGAGGGCAGTTGCTGCGATGCGCACACCCCATTGAGGAAAGTCACGTTCAAGAAGCGTCTGGATGAAGTGCTTTCGCCACTCGATGCTGTCGGCATTGTTCTCGGCAAGGTATGAAAGTGGAAGGCCGCCCCTCAACCACAATGGATGCTCCGCTTGAGAACCCAATTCAGTCAGCGAAAATCCGCCGATGATGACACGCTCCATTCTACCGGCAAGGCTTTCCGAAGTCTGGCGCATGAGATTCCCGGAGGCGCTGCCAAGAATAAGAAACTGTGCCGGTGTTCCTTTCCGGTCGGC
>JASFSK010000577.1:0-3839 GCA_050114455.1 Desulfobacterales bacterium
GGAAATACAAAATCAACAGGAGACACACGATGGACATTATCGCCAATTCTATTCAGAAACCAAACCCGATGAACCGATTTTATGCCTTTATCACGGATCGTGTATTGATTGCTGTGGTTCTCGCATTACTGGCCGTGTATGCCTTGGTGCGAAAACCCATTTTTATGTTATACATAATACTAGGCCTGTCGGGCTCCATGCTGGCAGGATACATTTTTCAAATCAACGTACTATGAGTTTGGAGCGTTTGGAGCAACCCACCTGGGGTGTTATGATTATTTAACGTAGCCGTACAAAACTGCCGGTAGCGGAACGATATTCTGCCAAACGCTTCAAAAAAAAGCAAATTTTATAAACATCTTTTCAGTCAAAAAAAACCGGGGCCATCCTTTCCCGCGCAGTTGTGCTGATGGCCCCTGATTTTTCATCAATTTCTAATATGGGCCTAATACCGCTTTAACAGACACACCCTAGCATTTATCTCATGTAAGTATCGCTTCCTCAAAACGGGTTTCTTTCCTTAATTAAATCACGGGAAAACCGAAATGGACGGCATACCAATTCAGAAACACTCGGAGTACGGATTCGATGATCCGGCACTAGATTCACAGCAAACATTTAGGGCGATTGTTGCCGCCATGGACTGCCCTGGCCAACTGGCCACCGTCCATGAGAAACCCCTTGCACCGGATGTGTTTCATTCGGCTTCAGCCGCCGTTTGTCTGACCTTTCTCGAATATGAAACACCGGTATGGACCGATATTGAACATAGGAGTTCGGCAATCAGCTGGCTGCAGATTGCATGCGGAAGCAGCGTTGTTACCGAACCCAGCATGGCACACTTTGCATTGATTACCAAGCCAGAGACCATGCCGGCCCTGGATGATTTCAGAATCGGCTCCAACCAATCCCCTGAAAATGCGACAACGATCATTGTTCAGGTAGATGATATTTCTCCGACTGCCGACAAACATCAGTTCAATATCTTTATCGATAAAGCCGTCCAGCTGGAGCTCAAAGGCATCCCTGACAAATTCTGGTATCAGTGGCGGCAACTATCCATTCTGTATCCTCTGGGGATCGATATATTTTTTACCTGTGATGACGTTTTGATGGCTTTACCCAAAAAAAAATAACATGCGTCGGAAATTACATCTGGTACCACTTGATGTAATATAGGGTTTTTCCAGCCTGCTGATGATTTGCCAGAATCTCGCGTGGGAGGCGGATGAGGTGTATGATCATCAGCAGGGCTGGGAAAAGAAACCTCACCTATTTGCCATTTTCTGAAATTCTAACGAAATTTTTAATCAAACCTAACAAATCCCTTATACCCTTCATTTAAAGATGAGATATAAGATCACTCTCATAATCTGTATAGCAGCCTTAATTTCAAGAATATAAAAACACTATCCCATTTTGTTTACGATCAATTGGGGTATAACTGCGTTACACCATTGCTTAGGAAGATTGGGTGAACGCGTCCGGCAATACTTTCTAATTTAATCCTGGAGAGCGCTATGACTTCAAACCAAACTGCTGTCGATCAATTTCAAATAAATCAAACCCGGCAACGATATGAGACATCTGGACAGTGGTACAAAGGAAGCCTTCACTTGCACACCGTCAGCTCAGACGGTCATCTTACTCTCAGTGAGGTAGTTCAAAAATATTCAGATGCAAAATATGACTTTATTGCTATCACCGATCATTGGTGTCTACCCATGGTTAACGGCGATCGAGGAGCATTGCCGCTGCTGGTGATCAATGGGGTGGAGCTTGACGGCTATGACAATTTGGGAAGCTATTACCACGTACTTGCTATTGGATCCTCTTTGAAACCACCCTTATTCACCAGGAATTTTTTAAAAAGTTTTCACATTGCATATTCCCAGGGTGCGGTATTGATTTGGGCGCATCCATACTGGACGGGCAATTCGCTTGTTGAAGGGATGCGGCATAAATTTCACGGCCTGGAAATATACAACCATTCCTCACAATGTGAAAACGGGAGCGGTTATGCGCTTTCCCATTGGGATGGCATGTTGAGCCATAATCCGGATTTTCTGGGCTTTGCGACCGATGACAGTCACTTCCTGCCAGACCATGCCTACTGGCAGGGCGGCTGGGTGATGGTCAATGCAGGAGATTGCAGCCAGCAGGAAATTCTAACAAGCATACGGCGAGGTAATTTCTACGCAACCCAGGGTCCGGAATTTAAAACCATCGAATATGAAGAAAACACAGTCGTTGTGGAAACATCGCCGGTAACCTATGTGCGGCTGATCGGGCCGCGAAGAACAGGCAAGTGGATCCATTCCCTCGACAAAAATGCGATTTGCCGTGCTGAGTTCGAGATTCCGCCAGATTGGCCATATGCCCGTCTCGAGATCGAAGACGATCTCGGAAAAAGGGCCTGGTCCAATCCCTTGTGGTCCTTTGTGCCAAAGCCGATGTAAATCAATTTAGAAGATAACTATCGATCAAAATCGAAAAGTTGAAAGTGTTTTCGGAACGGCCACTAGGTATTAAATTCACCAAACCGCAAATTAAAATCTGTCCCGCCTCAGTAGGAATTGGTTTTCAGTCGCCCCAGTTCTTCAGATTGAATTCTCTATGTTCTCATGAGCATTCCATCAAATCTGTCAATAAACAAGAGTTAATCCCCTATTAAGTATGACGCAATTAGATATGGACATCTGGAAGTGATAAAAAAGGAAGGGGTAACTCCAGTGCCGCGCTGGAATTACCCCCGCTCAAGGAGACGCAGAGTGTTGCTAGTACTCTGCAACTGCATGGGATGCGAACCATTAATGCAGCCAAAATTCCGGTAGGAGGTGCTGCACCAAGGCTCTTAATTGTTAGAATAGATCCCCCGGATTAAAATAGAATTATGAACGTGTTAAAAGTTGGTTAGACTGGAAAAAAGTGTAATTTAATTTATAAGTCACCCCGATTTGGCGGGATGATAACTTAAAAGTTTCTGCCGTATCTGCGAGAGCATGCATTATGGTGCGAACCTGATCGATGCCGGCGACTTATAAATTGATAACAAAGCAACTTCTGTGTGTGCTGCCACTCAATTTTTTGCACAACCACCTGCTGATTACCATCCTTGTTTCCCCAACAAACTACCTCTGCAGTTGTCATACGTTCGGGCAATGCTTTACAACGATTTGAACACTCCCCTCGTTTCCATTGATCCTAACTAAGTCTCCATCGGAAATGACCCGCTGGGCTGATTGCACTCTTGTCACGACCGGCAGGCCCTTTTCTCTGGCAACGGTGGCGGTTGTCGACATAATACCGCCTCTCTCGCTGACGACTCCACCAACCACATGAAATACCGTTGAATAGGCAGGGGACATCCAAGAGCAGATCAGAATTGAATCTGGTCTGACCCGCTTCAGATCCTCATGCCTCTGAATGACAACGGCCGTGCCCACTGCCACCCCTGGAGAGACCGGCGTTCCCTTAATCAAATACTTGTCACATACCTCTTTTTCGAGAGGTTTCAGACCGTATCTTCCCAAAATTTGATCGATAAGACTGAGGATTTCATCTTGGCTCACCCCCACTCTCGGCTCCGGCCGCAGGTTTCGATGGCCATTTTGGTATTCTGGCATGACACGTTACCTCTTCTCAATAAAAAATTTTTCAGATGCTATATACTGAAAATTCATATTTTATTAGATTTGTGTAAAATCTAAGTTAAAAACAATTTCTTCACCCTTTTTGGAACGAACCAATGAATTTGTCAGGCGGACAAACTCCTCACCATCTCGAAATATTTGACTTTACAGCTCAGATTTATGATATCTATAATCTGGTTATCTGGG
>JASFSK010000578.1:0-3837 GCA_050114455.1 Desulfobacterales bacterium
TACGATAAAAATTTAAATCGATTCTGAAAAATGAATATAGTTTAGTTGTTGATGGGGGAAAATAACAAATAATTTCAACTATAAGGAGGCTTACATGAGTGTAAAAAGACTTTTGACTGCAACTTTGATTTGTCTGATTGGAATGGGCCTTGTCTTCACCCCGGCACTGGCAAAAAAGCCTTCTTTGGATGCCTGGAAACCCAAATTTGATCCATCCGGCGCTAAATATAAGTTTATTGTGTCCAATGTTTCCCACCCGGCGATAAAGGGGGTGTATGCTGGTTTTGCGATCCGGGATGAGCTCTGGCAACGCACCAACGGGCAGATGTATCTCGACTATAAACCCTTTTCCATGCTCGGTGGTGAGGTTGAAGTCCTTAATCAATTGCAAATGGGAGCGATTCAAGGGATGAGTGTGAGCTCGGTTGCGTCTACAAACCTTGGTCCCCGATTTGGTCTAGTTAATTTACCATTTCTGATTGATACAAATGAAAAATTAGAAAAATTTATCAATAATAAAGATTTGTTTGGTTTCTTTTTAATGGCCATGGATCATCAAGGAATTATGGCGTTGGATGTTACCACCTATGGTAGTTATGGCTGGGCGAGTACAGAACCCATTCGGTCCATTAAAGACATGAAGCAGGCAAAATTTCGCATCGCAGAGGCAGCGGTGAACCAACTCACTTACAAGCAATGGGGTGTGAATCCGGTTCCTATGCCATGGCCGGATGTTCCTGTAGCGCTTAAACAAGGCGTTATCACCGCTCTGGATCATACGGATCTTGTTTGCGATCTCACTAAAAAGTTCGAAGTTGCCAAATATTACACGGAAATCAACTATGCGAAAGGATTGTTCATATGGATATTCAATAAATCATGGTTCAACAAACTGCCGGCTGATTTGCAGAAAACGTTTAGGGAAGTTGTCCGCGATGTCTGTGCAGATTACCGGGCACAGGGAGCTCAGCAGGAGATAGATGTTAAGGAGAAGATAGAAAAGGCGGGAATCCAAATATTTCAATTACCTGAAGATGAAATGGATATTCTCCGGGATCAGGGGAACGCTGTGCATGAAAAATATGCCGATGAGATCAATAAACTTTACGATGGAGATACCTATCGTCCCGATAATTTCCTTAAGGAGGTTCAGGACTACGTAGGATATGGGCAGTAATTTCGATCGATTCCAAAAGAAACTTTTTCTAAGATCTCAACAAAAGGGGGCTTAACAAGCCCCCATTATTGTTTAATACCTCATCTTTTGTAGATAGGTAGCCAACTGGCGAATGCATTGGGGGAGATTAGCCCATGTTTGGTAGGATACTCGACTTCTTGGACAAGATATTAACGTTTTTTGAAGAGTGGACCCTGTTTGTCAGCGTAATAGTGGCTTTAGTGGCCCTCTTTGTGAATGTCGTTTTAAGATACGGGTTCAATTATTCCCTGGCCTGGTCGGAGGAGCTGGTTAGGGAAGTCATTATCTACACGACCTTTATCGGATGCAGTGCCGCCGTCAAGAACCGTTCCATGATCAAAATTGACGCTTCGGTTCAGCTTTTGCCAAAGCTTAAAATGCCGCTGACATATTTCAGTAATTTTGCGACTATTATTTTTGCAAGTATTATGATTTATTACGGTTGGCTGATGATGATGCTTCAGTATCGTACCCAACAGAAAACCATTATCATGGAAATTCCCTTGGTCATCCTATATGCCATCCTGCCGTTAATGGGGGTGATGATGATGATTCGAGCTGTCCAGGTTATCTATCAGGATGTTACCGAACAACGCATTCAGAAACAGGGAAATTAACTTTTCAATCCAAAACAACCGAACGAGGAGATCCAGTAAATGGAGTTCAGCCACCTCATTATTGTTCTAATTCTACTGGGATGTATGGCAACGTATATACCTGTTTTCATGTGCCTTTTTTTTACCGCTGTGTTAGGATTCATTTTTTTCACCGATCTTCCGCTTCTCTTGTTGGCCCAATCCCTTTTTCGCAGTATGGACAACTTCGCCCTGGTTGTTGTGCTCTTTTTCATTCTTTGCGGTAACATTATGACGGCGGGTTCCATCGTCGAAAAATTGATCAAGGTCGCCAACGCATTGGTAAGCTGGCTTCCGGGGGGACTGGGCATGGCTGGTGTTCTGGCCTGCGGCCTTTTCGGGGCAATTTCCGGGTCAACGGTCGCCACGGTGGTGGCCCTGGGCGGTTTTATGATTCCGGCTCTGATTGAAAACGGATATCCTCAAAAATATACCCTGGGGTTGATGACCACATCCCCCAATCTTGGTGTGATTATCCCCCCCAGCATCGGCATGATTCTGTACAGCATGATCAGCAACGTCTCTTTGGAGGGACTCTTTTTAACTGGCTTTTTGCCGGGTGTTCTTATCATGCTGGGGGTCTGCCTTTATTCTTATTTCTTTTTTCGTAAGAAAACCGAGATTGTTCGCTTGCCGGTTCCCAAACCCATGCAAGTATTGGCTGTACTCAAAGAAGGATTCTGGGCATTGATGCTGCCGGTGATCATATTCGGTGGCATATTTTCAGGCGCATTCACCGCCAATGAGGCCGCCGTCGTTGCCTGTGTATATGCGTTTATTGTGGAGCTGTTCATTTACAGATCCATAAAATTTATGGATGTTAAAAAAATTACAGTCAGTTCGGCGGTGACCTCTGCCACCTTACTGATTATCGTCGCCGGAGCCACCTGTTTTGGCCGGTTACTTTCCTTGGAAGATATTCCGGGAAAAGTCACTGAAACGGTCCTTTCTGCGATTCAATCGCCATTTATGTTCTTGTTTGCTATGAACATTTTACTTCTTTTTGTCGGTATGTTCATGGACATCATCTCGGCCACCATGATATTGGGTCCCGTATTCTTACCGATGATGGACGCTTTCGGTGTCAGCTGGATGCATTTTGGCTTGATTATGACGGTCAATTTGGCGATTGGCTATTGTACCCCGCCGATGGGGGTCAGCCTCTACATAACCGGCGCGATTGCCAACAAAGATCTTATATACATATCCAAAGCCGTTATACCTTTTTTGCTTATTCAGCTTGCTGTGCTCGCATTGATTACGTATATGCCCGATATTGTTCTCTGGCTTCCGCGGCTTATGGGATACTTGGAATAAAAAAGTAATTTTCAAATGATCTAACCACCAGGAGGGGCTGTAGATGGCAGGAAAAAAATTTTTACCCAAAGGCTTACGCATCCTGGCTGTAGATGACGAAGCGGATGTGCTGGAAACCATCGAGGAAATTCTATCAGAATCCAAAGTCGAAACTGCCCGGGATTATCAAAGCGCTTCTCAAAAAATAAAAGACC
This sequence comes from Desulfobacterales bacterium, assembly GCA_050114455.1. GTDB lineage: Bacteria > Desulfobacterota > Desulfobacteria > Desulfobacterales > JAFDCJ01 > JAFDCJ01. Next base: position 3,345 of record JASFSK010000578.1, read on the forward strand.
GAAAATACGATTTGGCCATTTTGGATATTATGGGCGTTGACGGCCTTCAATTACTGGAGGAAACTGTTCAGCGGGGCATTCCGACCGTGATGCTCACCGCCCATGCCATTAGTCCCGACACCTTGATGGAATCCATCAAAAAAGGCGCCATATCCTATCTGCCCAAGGAAAGCCTTGCCGACCTGGACCAATTGCTGAATGACTTGTTGGCCGCCTTTTATCGTGGAGACCCGCCCTGGAAGCTGCTTTTCGATAAACTGGGGGATTTTTTCGATGCGCGTTTCGGTCCTGAATGGAAAGCCAAAGATCATGAATTTTGGTCGGAATTCAGCCGCAACTACCAGATCAGCAAGGGTATTCAAGAGCGTCTTAAACACGACCAAAAGATCATCGATAAGGGAATCTGAGATAACATTTGAAGTTTGAGCATCGGTGCGGATTATCATCCGCCCCGGCACCAACCGACCAGCCGATGTAGCTGTAAAATAGCTAC
>JASFSK010000579.1:0-3826 GCA_050114455.1 Desulfobacterales bacterium
TGGATGGCAAATCCGGCCTTTCGCAGCGCAGCCTTCAGGTACTCGCATTTGTCATAATTCAATCTGGCAAGTTCTTTGATACCGGATCCTCCGAGGCCGGACATGTAAATGGCTGAAGCAAGGGCACACAGGCTATGGTTGGTGCAGATGTTGGATGTGGCTTTTTCCCTACGGATATGCTGCTCACGGGTAGCCAGGGTCAACACAAAACCGCGTTTGCCATCCGCATCGACGGTTTGGCCCACCAGACGGCCCGGCATGTGGCGAACATATTTCATCCGAGCGGCGAACATGCCAAGGGCCGGTCCTCCGAAAGACCGCGGGATCCCCAAACTCTGGCCTTCGCCAGCCACGATATCGGCACCCTGGTTGCCGGGATTCTTATATATTCCGTAAGCCAGAGGCTCGCTGAACCCCACAACAGTCAATGCCTTCTTTTGACGGGCTGCATCTCCCACTGCTTTCAGGTTTTCGATACAGCCAAAGAAATTGGGTGACTGAACGGCAACAGCTGCCAGGTTATCTATCCCGTCGATGGATGAGGGATCGGTGGTACCGTCCGGAAGATAGGGAAGTTCCACAATCTCAAATTCGGTTGGCGCCAGATATGTTTTGATCACCCGTCGATAGTTCGGATGGATGGCCCGTGACACGGCGACCTTTTTCTGTTTTGAGATTCGGATGGTCATCAATAGAGCTTCCGCCAGGGCTGAAGCCCCGTCATACTGGGAAGCATTGGCAACCTCCATACCCAGCAGTCGTGCTGTGAGGGTCTGATATTCAAAGATGGCCTGCAAGGTTCCCTGGCTCATTTCCGGCTGATAAGGGGTATAGGAGGTCACAAATTCAGAACGACTCAATAAATGCACCAGGGCGACCGGTATATAATGCTCATAACTGCCGGCACCCATAAACACTGTGTATTCAGGTGAGACTGCCATGCTGCTGGATAGCGTATCGATATGATCGTTTAATTCCCATTCGGTCAGCGCCTCCGGTAAATTGAGTTCACAGTGGCAGCGGCATTCATCGGGTATGGTTTCGAAAAGAGCGTCCAGGGAGCTTACTCCCACGACCTTCATCATCTCCTCAATATCCTCTGGGGTATGCGGCAAGTAACGCATATCAACACCTCTCGGAATTTTTAGGATTTATTGAAAACATGGCAATTTTTAGGGCCATTTTCTGGTCAATTTGCATGGGTCAGTACCTTAATTATTCTTTCAGAGACTTTAAATACGCGTTTTTGGTCATCAGGCTGTCAAGTTCGGATAGATTATCCGGTTTAACCTCGATCATCCAACCGTCGGAATAGGGCGTATCGTTGATTAGCTCGGGGGAATCTTCAAGGGCACTGTTGACAGCGACGATTTCACCACCGATAGGCATATAAAGTTCCGATACGGCTTTGACGGATTCCACCGTGCCGAACTCAGCCCCCTTTTCGAATGTTTCGCCGGCTTCGGGCATCTCCACGAAAACGATGTCTCCCAGTTGATCCTGCGCATAGTCGGAAATCCCCACCTTAACATGGTTTCCCTCGGATTTGGCCCATTCATGGCTTTGTGCGTAATGAATATCATCCGGCAAATCTACATCATTGATATCTTTCATCGATCCTCCTTGTAAAATTGTAAAATAATGATGTGGCTATTGTAACACAAATTTGATTAATCCAGAATGTAAGGTAGCTTCACATTATAGCTTTTGTAAACCACAAATGTTTCCACGGATTGCACATCTTTAAGCCTCGATACTTCCTCGGTATAAAATTCCAGCAGTCCAAAACCTGACTTTAACAGAACCACCAGGATCAGATCAAATCGTCCGGTAACGACACTGACGGATACAACGCCTTTTAATTTGCTAAATTCTTCTCCTTTTTTCACCAGATCCATGGTCTTCAATTTGATGCCAACCATAACGATTCGATGCCCGGATATGACGTCGGGATCAACAAGGCCGGAAATTTCCAGGGCACCTTCGTCCATCAACTTCTTTACCCGTGTGCGCACGGTATTTTCGGAAAGTGACAGTTGTTCGGCAATTTTTCGGTATGATTTTCGGCCGTTGCGGAGATGCTTGATAATCAGGAGATTAATGTTGTCTATTTTCATGATCTCAGAAGCTCTGTTCCTGCCTGTAACATCTCGGATGTCTTAAACCTTCAAATTTACGCACTATCAATTATGCTGTAAAAAAAATTGAGGATACTGTCAATAACTAATTTAATTTTTTATGATATCATCAAAATATAATCAATAAATTCTTGTTTGACAAAGAATTTCTAAAACTATGTGAAAAAATCGGCAGGAAGTATTGACCGGATATTTTTTTTGCGTAATTTAAGGTATCGTTTACCAGTACCCAAAAAAGGATGCAGTCATGAGAATAAAATCTTTGATGTTAGCCGTCAGCGTGTTTTTTAGCGTCATGCAGGTCTTGGTTGCATGCAGCCCCAACAAAGAAGATATGATCAAGATCGGAATCAACGCTCCGCTGACGGGCGATATCCCCAAAGTGGGTGAGGGGACCAAGTTTGCGGCCCTGTTGTGGCTGGATGACGTCAATTCGGACGGCGGTATTCTCGTTGGTGGTAAAAAATTTAAAGTTGAGCTGATTATAGAAGACAATGAATCCAGAGCCGAATCGGCTGTAAAGGTAAACACCAAACTTATCAACGAGGATGAGGTTCTGGCCATTGTCGGGCCCCAATCTTCAAAACAAGCGGTGCCGGCCGGCGCTACAGCGAATGAGCTGGCCACACCGATGATCAGCCCCTGGTCTACCAACCCCAATACGACCAAGAATCGCCCGTTTGTTTTCCGTGGCTGCTTTTTGGACCCGTTTCAGGGACCGGTTGCGGCCAAGTTTGTCAAAGAAGAATACGGTTTTACCAAAGCGGCCGTACTCTATGATGTTGCCAGTGATTATCCAAAAGGATTGGCTGAATTTTTCAAAGCGGCCTGGGAAGACTTGAACGGCAACGGATCTGTCGTTGCCTTTGAAAGCTTCACGACCAAAGACGCCGACTTCAGCTCCCAGCTCACCAAAATCATTAACTCCGGCGCAGAGTTCATTTTTAGCCCCCAGTATTACAATGAAGTGGCCTTGATCGTCCAGCAAGCCCATCAGCTGGGCTGGCGTAAACCGATTGTGGGCAGCGACAGCTGGGGTTCGGCCGAAACCGTCAAGCTTTGCGGAAAAGACTGCTATGGCCTTTTTTTCAGTACCCACTACGCAGCCGCTGGCGCCAAGGATTCAACCGCAGAATTCATCAACCGCTATCAGAAAGAGTATGGGTATGTGCCCGATGACGTGGCCGCCCTGACATGGGATTCCATACGCATCATTCAAACAGCGATCGAGGGAGCCGGATCGCTTTCCGGTGATATCACCAAGGATCGAAAAGCGGTGCGCGATGCCCTGGCTACGATCAAAGGTTTCAATGGAATTACCGGGAATATGACCTTTACCGAGGACGGTGACCCCATTAAATGTGCCGTCATTGTCCGAATCAGCGATTCCGGTGAGTTTGAATTCTATACATCGGTTTGCCCGTAACTCGGTTGAGTCGGTTATTCACATGTTGATAACTTTGGATCGTTGTGATATGCAATTGAGCTAATTTTTGTGATGCGGGAGGTTGTTTACTGAGCCCATTACACCTTAATACGATTTTCTAACAAAGGAGGCAAATTATGAAAAAGACATTGTTGGTGGTGACGGCTATTTCTTTTTTTATAGCGGGTATGGGGGTTTGCGCATTTGCCAAAGGACCCGACAGCATTAGAATCGGTGTTAATGCGCCGCTGACCGGCGATAT
>JASFSK010000580.1:0-3826 GCA_050114455.1 Desulfobacterales bacterium
ATGATTGGCCAGGGAGGGGGTAAAGTGATCAACCTTTCCTCCATGGGCGCTTTTTACGCCCTGGTCGACCGCGCGCCTTACTGCGGCAGCAAAGGTGGGGTTTCGCAGCTGACACGGTCTTTTGCCCTGGAATGGGCCCGGTACGGGATTCAGGTCAATGCCATCGCCCCCGGAATCATCGAAACACCCCTGACGGCACCCTATATCGAAAACAATCCCGAAAAGGTCCAGAACACTCTACGAAAACTACCAGCCGGGCGTTTGGGCAAACCCGAAGATGTCGTTGGGACCGTGCTTTTTTTAGCATCTTCGGCTTCGGACTATATTACCGGCCAGATCATCACGGTCGACGGCGGCTGTAGTCTGGGATGCATGGATTGGTGATCACAATAGACGATGAGGAAAGAATGGAAGAATTTATATGGCCGCCAAGCATTGGAATCAAGCAGTTCCGGTGGGCACCGAAGAAGTATTCGCCAAAACCGTTACCGAAACAGACGTCTATCTCTTTGCCGGGATCACCGGAGACTTCTATGAAATGCACACCAATGAAGAATTTGCCAAGACGACCCATTTCAAACATCGTATCGCCTATGGCGCCTTGCTGGTCGGATTTGTTTCAACGGTCATGGCGAAAATGAACGATCACATACCGCCGCCGGGTGGTGTTACCGTGCGGTATGAGATTGATTTTACAGCACCGGTTTATATCGGCGACACCATTACAACCGAACTTGAATTGAGCGGCAAAACGTATATGAAACTTCTCAAAACCGAGCAGCCGTCTCATCGGCGCTTTTCAACCCACGTTTTTAGTTTATTGCTGAAAATCGACTGCCTGAAAGGAAGACATGAAAGCAATTGTTTTGAATGCACCCCGTGATTTTTGCCTGCAGGACATTGATGATCCGGCAGTCTCAACGGATGAACTGGAAATTCGGGTCAACCTGGTCGGCATTTGCGGAACGGACCAGACCATGGTTCGAGGTACCAACCCGGCCATCCAGTACCCCATCGTGCCGGGTCATGAGTTCATGGGGAAGTGCTTAAAGCGCCCGGTGGTTCAGGATTTCAACCCGGCGATCGGAGCGATATTGCCGCTGGCCGGATTTGCCGAAGGATTGCAGCTGCTCGAAGAACAACCGCAACAATATTTTAAAGTTATCCTTTCGCCGCTTGATAAACGATTTGGATTAAAGGAGTGAGCATGGCCGCCCATGATGAATATTGGCCCCTGTCGGATCAGCAACGGAAACTGCAGCAAAAAGCCCGACAGTTTGCATCACTGAAGATTCGGCCGGCAGCGCGTCAACTGGATTCTACGGCAGCATTTCCAACTGACCTTTATCCGGAGATGGCCGCCAGGGGGTTGCTGGGAATCACCATTCCAGAAAAATGGGGCGGGGTCGGGGCCGATACCCAATCATACGCCTTGGTGATGGAGGAGATGAGCGTCGGCTAGGCTGCCGTCGCCGATCTCTGCGGCCTGGTCGAGCTGATCGCCACGCTTTTGAATGAATTGGGAACCGACAAACAAAAAGAGCCATATCTGCAGCCATTGCTGAGGGCACAGACCAAGTGTTCCTTCGGCCTAACCGAACCGGATGTCGGGTCAGACCTGGCTTCGCTGACCTCATACGCCGAAAAAGCGGCCAACGGCTATGTTCTGAATGGCAGTAAAATATTTATCAACAATGGGCCGGTGTGCGATTTTGCCCTGGTTTTAGCCCGTTCCCGGGAAGGCGGAAACCGGCACAGCCAAATGAGTATATTTATTGTGGATGCAGATCGGCCCGGCTTTTCACGAGGCACCAAGGAACACAAAATGGGACAGCGCGCATCCCAGCTGTCGAGTCTTTTTTTAAAGATTGTCAGTTGCCTGCGGATGCTATTCTGGCCCATAATTTCGTTTCTGGTTTCGTCATTATCGAACCCAACGGATCGGTGCCGCTTCATGAACACGAACAGGAAGAAGTCTATTATGTATTGAAGGGCAGGGGAGAAATGACCGTCGGTCAGGAAGTGCAAACCATGCAGGCGGTGTCGGTGGTTTACATACCGTCCAATACCCCTCATACGCTCAGAAACACTGACACAGAGGAACTGCATATGTTGTTTGTCTATTCGCCTGCCGGAATGGTGTCCCATTGGCAGGAGGGGCGCGAGGGGCATCTAAAGTAGATTGAAAATTCACAACTAAAATACGGAGAGAAACGGTGAGCAAATATAAAACCAACGTCGAATTTTTTCAGATGCCCGAAAATGCCCGTTCGCGGGCGCTGCTCAAAGGCATGGGGTATACAACCGGTGAACTCAAGCAGCCCAGAATCGGTGTGGCCAATTCATGGGGCGAAACCAGCCCGGGACATTTTCATCTGCGAGCCTTGGGCGACGCCGTCAAGGCCGGTATCTGGCGGGCAGGCGGAACACCGTTTGAATTCAACAGTTTCGGCATGTGCCCGATGGACATCGGCAAACACGGCATTCGCTATGATACCGCCACGCGTGATATCGTCGCCGCCGAAATCGAAGCAGCTGCCAACCTGCATATGTTCGATGGCATGGTGATGATTTCTTCGTGCGACAAGAACGTGCCCGCAAACCTGCTGGCTGCCTGCCGCTTGAACATACCGGTAATCATCGTCACCGGCGGACCCATGCTGGCCGGCCGACATGGTGAAGAGGACACCGATACCACCACGCTGGATACAGCCTGCTGGGCCTATGGTGTTGGCAAGACACCGATTGGCAAGGCGGAAATGGACCGGCTCGAAGACTCGGTCTGCCCGGGGCCAGGCGCCTGCGCCCTGCTGGGAACAGCCAACACCATGCAGTGCCTGACCGAAGCCATGGGACTGTCATTGCCGGGTGTGGCCACAACCCCGGCGGTTTCGGCTGTCAAACTGCGCCAGGCCAAACAATCCGGACAGCAGATTGTGAATTTGGTGGAAGCTGGCATTACGTCACACCAGATCATTACCCGCGACAGCCTTACCAATGCCATTCGGGTGCTGCATGCCATCGGTGGATCCACCAACGCCATCATTCATCTGCTCGCCATGGCCTGGGAAATGCGGTTCGAAGACGATATCCACCTCGCATTCATCGAAAAATTGGGTCAAGAAACGCCGTGCATCGCCAATGTCCGGCCCAGCGGGCCTTATACAGTCGGCGACTTTGATGAAGCCGGCGGCATTCCGGCAATCATGAAAAGGTTAGAAGACCATCTGAAAAAGGACGCTATGACCGTCTCCGGCCAAACCCTGGCCGCGAACCTCGAGCCTGCCCGGGTTCTAAAACCGGCAGTTATCAAATCCTTGGAGGAGCCGGTGTCCGAAGGCGGACTGGCGATCCTCAGCGGCAGCCTGGCACGGTCAGCCGTTGTTCGGCCCACAGTCATCGTGGATGAAATGAAGCAGCACACAGGTCCGGCCCGGGTATTTGACGGGCAGGAAGCGGCGCTCGAAGCGCTGCGGGACGGCAAGGTCCAGGCTGGAGATGTTGTCGTTGTCAGGTTTGAAGGCCCGCGCGGCGGCCCGGGGCTGACGGAAGTATTCAAGGTGATCGGTTTTATGCGAGGTCTGGGCCTTGAATCCAAATGTGCATTGGTCACCGACGGCAAGATATCCGGATTTGCCAAGGGGCCGTTTATCTGTCAGGTTTCGCCGGAAGCGGCCGAGGGCGGTCCGTTGGCGGTTGTCAAAGACGGCGATATGATCGAGATGGATATTGCCAGCCGGGCACTCAATCTTTTGATACCGGACAAAGAACTGCAGGAACGCATCCAAAATTGGGCGCCGCCGCCGCCGCGCGTCACCGACGGGTT
>JASFSK010000581.1:0-3825 GCA_050114455.1 Desulfobacterales bacterium
CAAAATGAAACCGCCGCACTTGAAGAAAAGCCGTTTTACCGAGATGCTGATAGCAGAAAATGAATTGGATCAAGTCGGGTTCGACAGTTGGATCTTCTGCCAAGGCATGCTGTTCAATTCCCCGGACAAATGGTGGGGCGATCATGGTCTGCGGGATTTCCCCCATGAAGGCATCGATCTGTGCCTGTTTAGGGATCGCAATGCCAAGAAGTGTCAGCTGACTAAAGCAACGCTAATCCCGGTAATGGAAGACGGCGTGGTCAAAGCAATGTTCAAGGATTATCTCGGAACAGCGATAATTATCGAACATGAACCCGCCCACGGCAGTATCGAGAGGCTGCTTTCGGTTTATGCCCACACCAATCCGCACCCAAAAATTGAAACTGGCTTGATCGTGAAAGAAGGCGATATCATTGCCACCCTGGCCGACACCAGCCATTCGAAAGCCAATATTCTGCCGCATTTACACTTGACGCTCGGTCTCTTTTCTGAATCATTTTCATATAAGGGATTTGTTTGGAATACTATTCGAAAGCCCGAATTGATAACTTTATTGGATCCCTTGGCGATCATTGATTGGCCCTATCAGGCGTTGAAGGCCGCAGATTCTGAATGTCGTGGGCTTTGACAGCCCAAATTCCCAAGAGAAATGATAGAATTTCGGCCGTAAAGAACGGGGGCACACCAGGTTATCTCAGCTTCAGCATATGCAAGAATTTGAAGGAAAAGCAAAACAGAGAATGCCTGCGGAATTACACCACGACAATCCATCAGGTTTGGAAAACAGGCGGTTTTGAGAGCCGGGACTTGAGGGGTGCCCCTGTCCCGACCGGGACCGGGGCAGGGATAGCGTACCCCTATTCGCTGGCCTGATGACCGCAGCCTTGTCTTACTCTTCTGTGAAATGCCGGGCAAACTCTTCCGAGGGGGGAATATTCTGGATAACGTCTATAAGCAAGCCGTTGGGATCTTTGGTAATAAAATGACGCTGACCCCATTCTTCGGATTTAAGTTCCAACAGCATCGGCAGACCTTCTTTTTTCAGACGATTATACTCCCGATCGACATCCGCAACCTCGATATTCAGCACCAATCCGCTGGTGGGCTGTCGAGATTCCGAGGGCAGACTGGGATGTTGGTAATTCAACAGGGCCAACTCATATTCAGGGGATTTTTCGGAGCGCAGACTAATGTACCAATCTTCTTCAAATGTGATCTTGAAATTAAAATGTTGTTTATAAAAATCACGGGATTCCGCTATTTTATCGGTACAGATGACCGGGTAGGCACTTACGATTTTCATCGATTCCTCCTCTCAAGACTTGGATATGTGAAATTAATATGATATACATACTGCATGTATGTTTAATCAATTTAATACATACTGCATGTATGTCAACTAGAGGAGGAAAATATAGTGGTAAATGAATCCAAACTGACCAAAATAGATCAATCTAAAGCGACCATTCACAATTTACTTATGGTTGCCACGCAGGTATTTAGCCAGGAAGGTTATGCGGCCGCATCAACCGAAAAAATAGTTCGGCAGGCCGGGGTAACCCGGGGAGCCCTTTATCATCATTTCAAGAATAAAAAAGACTTGTTTCTCGCTGTATTCAAGGAGGCCCAGCGCGAAATCGGTCGTCGAATTGAATCCCAGGCAGAGGCGGAAACCGACCTGTGGAAACAGCTGGTCATCGGCTGTCGAGCTTTTCTGGAAGCGTGTTCAGATCCCGTACTGCAGCAGATTGTTGTCATCGACGCACCTTCTGTCTTAAATTGGAGTGTCTATCGCGAGGTCGATGCTCAGTTGCCGGGAAGTGGCTTATCCCTGCTCAAAGAATGCTTAACGGAACTCATTCAAAGCAATATTATCAGGCCATTGCCAGTCGATGCGTTAGCTCACTTATTATCCGGAGCCATGGATGAAGCCGCGGTCTGGATTGCCCAGTCACCGGACCCAAAAGAGACGTCAAAGGAAGCTCAAAATACTTTGGAAACGCTATTAACTGGTTTAAGGCTTAATTTACCTTAGCAATTCACAAAAATTATGATTTAGAATAGTTTCTGAATTACCATTGCCAATATTCTCATTTGTGTCTTATTTTTGACCGTGCTTCAAAATTAGGGAAGGAATGGATTACTGCTGATTCATCAAAATATCCGACTGTCCCGACGGACCATAAAAACCTATTTAAATCAGTAACAAGATGCCGTTATGATAAATGTTCCCGGATTTCAGATCGAAGATAAAATTTATGAAAGCGTACGGTCTGTCATCTACCGGGCTAAAAAGAAGGACAACGATCGGCCGGTAATCTTAAAAACGCTTAAAGAGACCTATCCCGACCCGCAGGAGATATTGCGCTATCGACAAGAATACGAAACTCTTCATAATTTAAGTGTTTCAGGGATACCGCGACCAATTGGTCTCGAACGAGCCGGTAATCGACTGGTCCTGGTCACTGAGGATATTGGCGGCCAGGACATAAAAGCACTGCTGAAGACCCGAACATTTACCCTTCGCCAGCTGTTGAAAATTGCTGTCGAAACCGCTCGTATTTTGGGTAAGATTCATGCCGCCGGTTTTATTCACTGTGACATCAAACCTTCCAATATTGTTTTTAATCCCCAGGCCCAGCAACTCCAAATTATTGACTTCGGTTCCTCACGGGCCCAATCAGATGCCGTATCCGTGAGTGAAAACCGGGTGCTGGCAGGGACTCTATCGTACATGTCGCCGGAACAGACGGGAAGGATGAACCGGCCGATCGACTGGCGAACCGATTTTTATTCGCTGGGTGCGGCACTGTACGAGCTGTTCACCGGCCAGCTTCCGTTTGATACTGCTGCCGATGCTCTGGAACTGGTTCATGCCCACGTCGCCCGACAGCCCAGGCCTCCGAGCGAACTGGATTCCGAAGTCCCCGGTGGAATATCCGATATCGTCATGAAGTTGCTCGCCAAAAATCCTGAGGATCGCTATCAGAGCGCTCGCGGTATAGAAGCGGATCTGACCGAATGTCTCCGACGTTTGGAAAAAACCGGTCGGATAACCCCCTTTTCTTTGGCCCGCCAGGATGTGTCCGACAAATTTCAAATATCCCGCAAATTGGTTGGCCGGCAAAATGAAATCGATACCCTGGCGGCCATTTATGACCGAGTCAGCCGGGGCGAGAAGGAAATGATGCTGATTGCCGGACCGGCCGGGGTCGGGAAAACCGCCTTGGCACTCGAAGCCGGTAAAGGATTTGCCCGCCACCGGGCGTTATTTCTGCAAGGACAATTTAACGCGGCGAGTCTTAATGTTCCCTATGGTCCCATTGTATCGGCCTTTCGAGATCTGGTTCTCCAACTGCTGACCGAAAGCAAAGAGCGCCTCATTATGTGGCGCGAACGCATTCAGGCTGCTATCGGGAACAACGGACAGGTTCTGCTGAACCTGATACCGGATGCAGCTGCCATTGTCGGCGACCAACCCCCTCTAAAAGAGCTGGAGCCTGCTGCCGCCCAACGACGCATCAAGCTGGTATTGACAAACTTTATCCGCGTTTTTTGCCGACCGGAGCACCCCCTGGTTTTGTTTCTGGACTTTTTAAATTTGGCCGATACCGCCTCTCTGGACCTGATCCAGTCTCTGATGACTGATGACGGGATTGATTTTCTGCTATTAATTTGCGCCTATCGCGATGAGGAAACCGAAATTGACCACCCGCTACACAAATTTCGGCAGACCCTCGAGGAACAAGGCATCACCGTTGGCACCATAAATTTGACAAATCTGGATGCGGCGCAGGTCGTTTTGATTCTATCCGATTCATTGAG
>JASFSK010000582.1:0-3818 GCA_050114455.1 Desulfobacterales bacterium
GTGTCTTTGACAAAGATGCCATGATGCGCCAGGCAGAAGAGATTGCCGCGATCAACCCCAATGTGATGGTCAAAGTTCCTGGAACCAAACAGGGTTACGAGGTCATCGAGGAATTGACCGCCAAAGGCATTCCCACTAACAATACCCTGACATTTGTCTTGCCCCAATTGGTCGACTGCGCCAACACCGTCAAGCGCGGCCTTGAAACCGCCAAGAAAAATGGCGTGGATTTGAGCAAGTGGCGTTCGGTCATCACCCACATGGAAGGCCGGTTCGGTAATCTTGGCGGATTAAAAGATTTCGGCAAACAAGCAGGCGTCGAGCTCTCCGACGGCGAAATTCGACTGGCGGAACTGGCTATTTTCAAAAAAGCTTACAAATACCTGATTGACAATGACCTGCCAAGCAAGATGTTGTCCTGTTCCCTGATCGTCGGTCCGACCATCGACGGCCAGGACCGCATTTGGCACCTTGAAGAAAAAGCCGGAGCCAATACCGTGGTAACCTGTCCGCCTTCCTTTATCGATAAAGTTATTTTCCTACCCGGCGTCGAAAAGATTACCTTTGAAAAAGATCGGATCCTGGAGGATATTCCCAAGGATGTAATGGACAAGCTGATGCGGATTCCTTATTTCGAAAAGGGCTCAGCTGTTGATGGCTACTCCCGGGATGAATACAACACCCACCCGGCCCTGCAAAAAACCGCCGAGCAGTTTTCCAAAGCAACCGAAGAGATGGTAGATTTTGCCGGAAAGTGTTTGGACGGGCATTGTTTCACTTGAAAATTGGTGGTGAGTGACAAAACAAAGCCGTGAACCGATAGCAATTAAAAGGAAAATATTATGATTGTCGGTGTTTTAAAAGAAATCAAGGCTGAAGAAAATCGCGTGTGCATGAGTCCGGGGGGCGTTGAATTCATGCGGCAGCTAGGACATCGGATTCTGGTCGAGAAAAATGCCGGCAGAGCCAGCGGCTTTAGCAACGCCAACTATCAGAAAGCCGGGGCCGAGATCATGGATTCTCCGACAGACATCTTTAAACGGGCCAAGATCATCATGCGCGTTAAAGAGCCCCAGCCGTTTGAGCTTAAACTGATTCGAAAGGGACAGATCTATTTTTCCTATCTTCATCTGGCGGCATCGGAGGAATTAACCCGTGCGCTGATTAAAAGAAAGGCCATCTGTATTGCCTACGAAACCATTCAAAAGGCGGACGGGTCATTGCCCCTGTTGACACCCATGAGTGAGGTGGCCGGTCCCATGGCGATTCATGCGGGAGCGAAATACCTGGAGATGGCCCAGGGTGGCCAAGGGGTTTTACTCGGCGGGGTGCCCGGTGTTGACCCGGCCACCGTCGTCATTATCGGCGGCGGTGTGGTGGGTATCAATGCAGCCAAAATGGCCAGCGGGTTGGGCTCCAAGGTCTATATCCTCGATATTGATTTGGATCGGTTGCGTTATTTGAGCGACGTAATGCCGGCCCAATGCGTCACCCTGATGTCCAGTCCGGCTGCCATTCGGAATGTCCTGCCCCACGCGGACCTTGTTGTGGGCGCCGTTCTCGTTCCAGGCAGCAAGGCACCGATGCTGGTCACCCGGGAAATGCTCAGCACAATGAAAAAAGGCGCGGTTCTGGTTGATGTCGCCATTGATCAGGGCGGGTGCTTTGAAACTTCCAGGGAGACGACCCACTCCGATCCGATCTATAAAGTAGATGGCATCGTTCATTATGCCGTCAGCAACATGCCGGGAGCCTTGCCCAGAACTTCTACCCTGGCCTTGAACAATGCCACACTGCCATACGTTGCCCAGCTGGCGAACAAGGGCTGGAAAAAGGCTATGATTGAGAATCCGGAAATCAGGGCCGGAGCCAATGTAATTGAAGGCAAAGTGACTTATAAGGGCGTTGCCGAAGCGTTTGGCCTTAAATATGACCCGATAAATAAGTTACTGCAGACATAGGACTTCAAATTTCATTCTACTTTTAAATTGAAGGAGAGCATCATGATTGTTGGTGTTTTAAAAGAAATCAAGGCAGAAGAGAACCGTGTGTGTATGACCCCCGCTGGGGTGGAAATCATGGGGCAAAATGGCCATACGGTACTTGTGGAAAAAAATGCCGGTGTCGGCAGCGGATTTACAAACAAGGCTTATGAAGCCGCCGGTGCTGAAATCGTCGATACACCCCAAGAGATTTTTAAGCGCGCCAAAATGGTCATGCATGTCAAAGAACCGTTGCCGCCCGAATATGATCTCATTCGCAAGGATCAGATTATATTTACCTACCTTCACTTAGCTGCCGCGGAAGAACTGACCAAGGTCCTTATTAAAAGTCAATCGATCAGCATTGCCTATGAAACGATTCAAAAAGATGACGGCTCGCTGCCACTGCTAACTCCCATGAGTGAGGTCGCCGGTCGTATGGCAATTCAGCAGGGAGCCAAGTATCTGGAAATGGCCCAGGGTGGCCACGGCATCCTACTGGGGGGCGTGCCGGGTGTCGACCCCGGAACGGTGGTCATTATCGGCGGAGGCATCGTCGGCATCAATGCCGCTAAAATGGCCTGCGGACTGGGCGCCAAGGTCTATATTCTCGATATGAACCTGGAGCGGCTACGGTATTTGAGCGATGTCATGCCAAGCAATTGCTTCTTGCTCATGTCCAAACCGACAACGGTTCGGCGGCTTATCAAAGAGGCTGATGTCGTCGTTGGCGCCGTGCTGATCCCGGGAGCAAAAGCGCCTAAGCTGTTGACGCGGGAAATGTTGAAAACCATGAAAAAGGGGGCCGTCCTGGTGGATGTCGCCATCGATCAGGGGGGGTGTTTCGAGACTTCCAAAGCGACAACACACAGCAAGCCCATTTACAAGGTTGGCGGTGTCGTGCACTATTGCGTTGCCAACATGCCGGGCGCGGTACCCAAGACATCTACCCTTGCCTTAACCAACGCGACTTTGCCCTATGCGGTCGAAATTGCGAACAAAGGCTGGAAAAAGGCCATGAAGCAAAATGCTGAGATCAAGCTAGGGGCCAACGTTGTCAAAGGCAAAGTGACCTACCAAGGGGTTGCGGATGCGTTCGGACTTAAGTTCACATCTATTGAGAGCTTGTTAAAGAAGTAGGATGATGCCTGTTTTGTGGCTCATGCAAACCCAAATAAATCTTTAAATAAATTTTAATATCATAAGGAGTGCAAAATGAAAAAAGACCTGAAAGACTGGATCGTTCCCTGGCTTTATACCTCAAGAGAGTACAACGTCGGCATTTTGGATAAAGCCATGGAAAATCCCGGTACTGCCCGCCTGATGCTCAATGAGAACCCGATCCCACCGTCGGAAAATGTCATCAATGCGGTGGCGGAATCCCTTCGACACGGAAACTGGTATCCGGACAGTTTTTTACGATTGAGAACCAAAATCGGTAAAATGTACGGTCTGGGTCCGGACAATGTCGCCCTGGCCAACGGATCATCGGACACCATCGACGCCATGATGCGCGTATTTCTGCAGCCGGGAGACGAGTTTTTGCTGTCCACCCCGACATTCGAGCTCTTCCCGCCCCGGGCCGAACTTTGCAACGCAAAGGTCGTTCAGGTTCCGGTCAGGGAAGACAACCTCAATTACGATGTGGATGCCATGCTGAAGGCCATCAATGATCGGACGAAATTGATCTTGATCATCAACCCCAACAACCCCACCGGTCTTTATATCGATGATGCAGATCTGATTCGATTCTGCGAGACAGGGGTTCCCCTATGCGTGGATGAGGCATACCTGGACTACAATCCTGACAAAGAGTCCAAAGTATCTTTGATCGAA
>JASFSK010000583.1:0-3814 GCA_050114455.1 Desulfobacterales bacterium
CATCTTTCATTGCTGGGGGCTGGTCAACGGCACCTTCGGGATGCTTTCAAAAGGCGGAACGGTAATTACGGTTGAACGATTTTATGCTGATCGGACCATCGACGACATCGAAAAACTAAAGCCTTCTATTTTTATAGGTGTTCCGCCGATGTACAACTTGCTGCTCAAGCAACCGGATCTGGATAGCAGAGAGATCTCCTCGGTGGTATTTTGCCTTTCTGCCGCCACCAAGATGCCGGAGAACCTCATCCGCCAGGTGGAACAACGGTTGAAGTGGCGCTACGCCGAGGCGTGGGGTCTTACAGAGGTCTCCTGCGTGGGCGCTACGTCGCCCTATGTGGAAACCCGGATCGGCTCCTGCGGGCGAGGTATGGGCGACGCCGCAATGAAGGTGATCGACGAAAACGGCAAGACACTGCCGCCTTACCAGACGGGTGAATTGTGCGTTAAGGGGAGCTGTGTGACCAACGGTTATCTCAATAAGCCGGATGCCACCCGGGAGGCTTTCGACCCGGAAGGCTGGTTTCACTCGGGAGATATTGCTTATATGGATGAAGACGGGTATGCCTATATTGTGGACCGCAAAAAAGACATGATCAATGTGGGCGGGGAGAAAGTGTTTCCCGCCGAGGTGGAGGATATGATGATCGATCATCCAAAGATCCATGATTTGGCCATTGTAGGTATTCCCGATGAACTGAAAGGCGAGGCCCCCAAGGCTTTTATTGTGCTCAAAGAAGGAGAGGCGAGCAGTCTGGAGGAGATCCGGGAATACTGTAAATCAAGGATGGCCCCTTTTAAAGTGCCTGTGGCGGTTGAATTCATTGATGAGATCCCGCGCTTGGCCTCCGGCAAGGCCCTGCGGCGACAGTTAAGGGGAGAGTAACGAATGACGATGTACGAATGACGAATTAAGGAATTCTATCTATCATAAATAACATGTTAATGTGCAGATGTTTTAAACGGTGAAAGCAAACCGAAAGAAAGGGAGAAGTTATATGAGCTATGATTCGATTCTGTATGAGGAGCAAGGCGAAATTGGCTTGCTGACCCTCAACTTGCCCGAAAAACGCAACGCCTTGGGCATTCATGCCGAGAAAGAGATCATCGAATGTCTGCAGGATGCCGCCGAACGTCATGCCGTCAAGGTGATTATACTGAGAGCCAATGGCCCTGTGTTCTGTGCCGGACATGATCGGCCGGAAATACTCAACCAGCCTGTTTCCAACATCCGCCGGCTCTTTCAGACATCTTTTAACCTCATGAGTACCATACGCAATGCACCTCAATGTATCATTGCGGAGGTCCACGCGATTGCCATGGCCGGCGGATGCCATCTGGTGGCCGGCTGCGATCTTGTCACCGCAGCCAGGGAAAAAGCGCAGTTCGGCATGACCGGCCTGATCTATTCCTATAACTGCTCGACACCCACAGTGGCTGTCAGTCGTGCAGTGGGACAAAAAAAGTGCATGGAAATGCTCATGACGGCCAAGCTTTACAGCGCTGAAGAGAGCCGGGAAATGGGTTTGATAAATATGGTCTTTGAGGATGACGAGCTTCACGAAAAGACCATGGAATTGGCTAAAGATATCTGCAAGTCGAGCAAGTATGCCATCTATATGGCAAAACAAAACTTCTATGCCCAGGTAGAGATGACCGAGCAGCAGGCCTACATATTTGCCAAAGAAATGATGGCCCAGCAGGGTGTGAGCGTCAATGCGATTGAAGGATTTTCAGCCTTTATCGAGAAACGGGATCCGGTCTGGAATGATGATACCTTTTAATTTTAAGGAAAGGAGTGTTGCATGACCCAGCAAAAACACATTCCACTGGGCGTCGGGTTTTACCCGGACTGGTGGTTTAACAATTACGGGATCTCTTTTGGACGAGAATACTATTATTCGCCTGAATACCGTGTTGATGCTCAGGCCAAAATGCAAAAGGCGCTTTACGAACGTTTCGGTGATGTGGGGTTAGGCAATGCCGAGCCTGAGCCCAAACCCCTGATCACATTCGGCATGCCACTGTTGCCGGCCGTCTTCGGATGCGAGGTGGTGTTTGAAGATGCAGCCATTCCCTGGGCCATGCCCGCCAATTTATCTAAAGAAGACTGCGACAAACTGATCAAGCCCGACCTGGCAACTGTGTCGCCCATGAAGGAAATACTCGATCAGGTCGCCTACCTCCAATCCAGATATGGCAAAGTTGTGGGCGATATCAACGTTACCGGTGTACAGAATCTGGCGCTGAAGCTTCGCGGCGAGGAACTTTACATCGATTATTTTGAAGATCCGGATTTTTGCCACCGTTTGCTGACTTTTTGCACCGAGTGCATGATCGATTTGTGGCAGTTGATCTACCCGATAACCGGAACCGGGGCGCTGGACGTGACGCCCATGTGCGACCCCACCATCTTTTGCGTGCCCAACTGTACGGTGGAGCAGATCAGCGGCGATACTTATGCAGAGTTTGGTCTGCCCTATGACAACTTGCTGGCCGGAGCCTGCCATCCATTCGGTATTCACCACTGCGGCAGCCTGGATGCGGTGGTCGAGCAGTATGCCAAGGTCAATAACCTGGTTTTTGTAGAGGCAGGCTTTGGGACCGATTTCGCCCGGGCCCGGCGAATTCTGGGGCCTGATGTGGCCTTCAACGCCCGCATCAGCCCGGTGGCGATGAAAAATAACACCCCGGAGGAAATCGAGGCGGTTGTTAAAGAAACCATCGATCAGGGGGCTCCCTTGCATAACTTTTCGATAGACACCGTGGGGCTTACCGATGGGGTGCCGGATGAGAACGTGCGGATGGCCCGCAAAACCGCTATGGAGTACGGCAGGTTGGACTAGTCGAATTTAGCGAGGAACGATGCAGCATCTCGAGCCATAATGACTGGTATGAACAAGATAGGAGAGACTAAATGGCAATCCTGACAGATATCAAGGAAGCAGTAACCAAAGGTAAAACCAAGGAAATCGGCGCTTTGGTGCAGACGGCTCTTGACGAGGGTGCCGACCCGCAGGACATTATCAACAATTATTTGATCGATGCCATGAATGAGGTTGGCGCCCGCTTCGAGGCCAACAAGATTTTTGTACCCGAGATGATGATTGCCGCCCGTACCATGCAAAACGGTTTGGCCGTGATCGAGCCCTTGATAGCGGGGGGGGAAGTTAAACTCGAAAAACTAGCTACAGCAGTCATTGGCACCGTACTTGGTGACCTGCACGACATTGGCAAGAACCTGGTGGTGCTGATGCTGGAAAGTTCTGGCTTCGATGTTATCGATATCGGCGTGAACGTACCGGTAGAGAAGTTCGTGGAAAAAGCCGGAGAACTCAAGGCGGACGTGGTTGGCATCTCGAGTCTATTGACCACCGGCGACGCGAATATGCAGGCCACGGTGGCGGCCTTGAAAAACAGCGACCTGGGTAAAAAGGTTAAGATTATTTGCGGCGGCGCTGCGGTGACTGAACAACACGCGCTTAACGATTGGGCTGCCGACGGCTATGCCCAAGATGCAGCCGGCGCGGTAAGGGTTATAAAACAACTGTTAAAGTTGGAATAACCGCACGAAAAGGGGGACACATCCAAAAAATTGGGGGCTTGTGTTTTTTTAAGATTTAACCCAATCTTCAGCAGCTTGAAAATTAGAAAATACCCTTATCTCAAAGGGAAGATCTTTAGCAATTTGTCTAAAAGATTCTGCCATACTTGACTGGAAAGCGGATTCGATAACGATTGCGGTTTTGATTACTCTGTGGTTATTGGGGTAATTTTCTTGGATAATGTCTCTCAGCTTGTGCAAATCATCATG
>JASFSK010000584.1:0-3812 GCA_050114455.1 Desulfobacterales bacterium
TTTACAAAAGTTCGCAGATGTCCGGATGATGATACCGAGTTGAATATGATACCGATTATGAACATATTTTTGGTCATCATCCCATTTCTGCTGACATCCATTAGCTTCTTTCACATCAAAGCCATCCGGACTTCTGTGCCGATGATGGCAGATAGTTCTGAGCAATCAGTGAACTCCCGAAAGGTCAGGGTAACCATAATTGTGGAGATGCAAAAAAGAAGCATGAAGTTATCGGCCACATCAGATGCGCTGGCGCCCGAGGATCTTAGCCAATTCGAACAGGCTTTTGAACTTTCTCAAAATGGGATTTACCCGCTCAAAGAGCTCAATAAATATTTACAATCTATCAAGCATCAGCATCCGCACAGCGACACCCTGATTCTAATCCCGGACGAAGGGGTCCGGTATGAATCCATTATTCAAGCCATGGATGCCGCTAGAACGTTTGATAGCAATCCGTTGTTTCCGAATGTCGTATTGTCCGGATCATTGGGATAGGAGAATAGCATGGCTCTGGGAAGCAATAGACAACGTTCCAAAAAATTTGTTCCGCCGAAATTAATGATCACTTCCATGATGGATATGTTCACCATCATTTTAATTTTTTTACTTTTTCAATTTTCGGAAAAGCCGGAGACGATAAATTTGATGGAGAATATCGAGCTACCCAAATCCAATGCCAAAATGGAGCATACGGAAACCATCAAACTGGTTCTGACCCGCAACAGTTTGCACATCAATGACGATATGATCGCCCAGGTAAATAAGGGAAGAGTCATTGGGCTAGATCCTCAGGATCTCAAAAATTCAGATCTTTACCAGCGTCTGGCCATTAAATACAAACAATCAGAAGAGGCCGTAGATGAAAGTGAACCCAAGAACCACATCCTGCTTTTATGCGACCGACGCCATCGATTTAAAACAGTCAATGACATTATAAAGACAGCTGCTTTGGCAGGATACCCCAATTTTCAGTTTGCCGTACTTACTGAATAACTTGTTATATAGGAGAAATTTCATGAGAAATGCAACCATGCTTTCACGTATTAGCGTCATTGTCTGCCTTTTGATTGGGACCATCTATATCCCTAATGGTTGGGCACAGGCCAGCACTGCTAAAAAACCTGGCGCCACAGGACTTCAACAACGGATCGATTTTGGCAACGCCTATATCATGGGACAAAGCATCAAGTCAGGTGCGGTTTATCTTTTGCATCGCAAACAAAGTGATATCAAAAGCATGTTAGAGTATCGTGAAAACTACCGTCAGGAAATTTTAGAAGACTTTATCATTCAAGACGAGAACCTGGATCAAAATCTATTCGAAGATCAGAAGCTTTAGATTTTAAAGAAGCCCGCAGAAGAAAAACAGCGAAGTATTAGAGTCGGAATAGCGAACCAATCCCAACAGGAGAATGAGCGTGAGGGCTTTATCTCAAATCGAAAGTGCCCATACAGAGATGATCGGCTGTGATATACCGCGAGCACCCATTGACATTGCCAACGACAACCTTGGCGTTTCTGCCAAAGTCTGCATTTATCGTGGGGAAAACTGCATCCTATCAAAAGATTTCCAGCGATCCCATCTTGCAGTCGGCAGAAGTCTTCAGTCGGATATCGTGCTTCAGGACAGTGGGATTTCCAGGCATCATGTCGATATATATCTGGAAAATCAAAAAGTTTTTTTGTTTGTAGCCCCCCAAAAAAAAGCCCTTCGAATTAGCGGCCAAACCGTAAGGGCTGCCTTAATCGAACCTGATGATACGATTGAACTTGGTCCTTACACTTTGACGATTCAGACCGGATCTGGAAATGAAACGTCCGATTTTGGTGATGATTTACGCTACCAGGTAGTTTTTGAGGGAAAAATTCAAGAGGAAAAACAGCCTGACCAAGTTGCCAAGAATTTAAAGAAATGGCTCAAGCATGATGACCGGCAGACGGCTGCGTTTATCGAAGGCAGTCCCGTGGTAATCCAAAAAAATTTAACTCTGCAAGCAGCCATCGCATTAAAAAGCGCTTTTGAAGAATCCGGCGCCGTGGGTCAGGTGCAGGCTATCACCGGTCCCGATCAAATAGACACAACGCCAGACGAAACGAAATCAGTTACACCTCTGTTCAGCGATCTCGAATTGGATCTGAAACATGTTTCGCTGGATCGACCCAGGGCTCATTTGAAGCCAATTCCGGCGGCGATCGAGGATGAAGATGAAGAAGATGATGATTTCGAAGCGGACTTTTCTCTTAAAGAAATTTTAAGCCGATTCGATAAAAATGATGGTTTCCACCGGAATGGAGCAACCAGTTCAAACCGTCAGCTCGGTGTGTTTAAATTTCTGGACAACACGGTATTAGACGTCTGCTATCTTGACAGCAAGCAGCACTACTACATTCAAAACTATTCAAGCCGATTTCGGCTGACCCAAAAAAATGGATCTGACACGAGTTATATTTATTTTTCCAAAGACTTTACTGGCACCGTGCGAACGAAATCCTCAGGGTCGGTTTCAATAACAGATTTACTGGTCGACGACAATTTGTATCACAAGCGACGGGGAATTTACCGGCACGCCCTTAGCGATTCGGATGAAGCTTTCATCAACGACGGCCGTCACGATTATCTCATTCGTCCCATTCAACCCAGCAAGAGCCCGGCAGTTTCCAAAAATCCACCCGTAAAAGAGTTGTCCTGGAAACACGGCTTGATTTCCTTGGTGGTACATCTGCTTTTTCTGACAATCTTAACCTTACTGCCAGCCTCCCAGCCGAAAGAACTTCCTGAACCTGAAACGCGTTTCGTGCAAGTCGATCCACAACTTTTGGACAAGCTTCAAGAAAAGCAAAAACCTGTCGTCAAACCGACACCCCAGAAACCCAAACCCGTGCTTAAAAAAGAACCTGTAAAGAAAAAAAAGGCTATCAAGAAAATTACTCGTGCGAAGAAAAAGCCGGCAAAAGTTTCAAAAGCGCCCATAAAGACAGCCACGCGACAGTCAACTTCCAAATCTAACCAAAAGACACGTCAGCCGGTTGTCTCCAAACACCCCAAGGCTGGGGGAGGTCACGGCAACGGCAACACCATCAACCGCAACGTCAACCAGGTTGGCATTTTAAGCATGCTGGGAGACAGTAAAGGCCCCCAGGTCCAGACGGCGATTGCAGATGTCACCAACCTGGATGCGGTAAAATCCGTCAACTCCGGCCAGGCGAAGTTCAAAGTCGGGGGGATCAAAGGTAAACTTGGAACCTCTGAGATTTCGGTGACCGGCGGCGATGTGGTGGCCACCAAAGGAAATTCACAGGTCCTGCGCAGTTACGGCGCCGGCGGAGATGGGCGGGTTGCAGCTCTCAAGAAGGGCAATGTCGGGCAAAAAAAGGTCATGGGTATGGTTCAGGCCCGCTTGAACAAGTCCGTGAGAATTCGAGGCGGTATGAGCAGGGAGGAAGTCAAACGCGTGATTGAACAGCATCTAGATGAAATTACCTATTGTTACGAAACTGCTCTTATTTCGAATCCTTCGATTAAAGGAAAGATTACCATGGAGTGGAAGATTCTCATGTCAGGAAAGGTTGGCGAAGTAAGAATTAAGTCTTCAACTATCAAATCACCGGAAATATACAGCTGCATCAAATCGGCCATCAAGACTTGGCAATTTCCCAAGCCGGTTGGCAATGAGGTGGTCGTATCTTATCCGTTTATATTCGATATTGTTGGATTTTAAGGAGGCCTTATCAATGAAAAAATTAGTTATTCTCATTCTCGGTCTGGTAATGGCCTGCAGCTTCGCAGCAACAGCAGTCTGCCAGGATTC
>JASFSK010000585.1:0-3781 GCA_050114455.1 Desulfobacterales bacterium
GGCTTATGAGGCACTGCTTGAAAACCGGGAGATGACCCTTCGCGTCCGCGGCACGATCCTGACCGATCCGACCAAAGGAGACACCCAGGTGCCGGCAATTGTCTCGGCTTGTAACCGCCAGCAAAATTCCCTGTTTCAAATTACCGGTGCAAAGGTCTTTGTCGATGGGGTGGTGGAAGGGGGCACGGCTTTCCTTCTCGAGCCCTATGCTCATAAACCGGACTTCCGGGGTGAACCGCTCTGGGAGCAAAAAGACCTCAACGCGCTGTGCAGGGCGGTAGACCGGGAAAAACGCCAGATCCATATCCATGCCATCGGCGATGCGGCCATCCGCATGTCATTGAACGCTTTGGCATATGCCAAAGACCAGAACGGCCGCCGTGACTCGCGCCACCTGATTACCCATTTGCAAGTGGTTGATTATGCGGATATTCCCAGGTTTGCCGAACTGAATATCGTCGGCGTGCCCCAACCGTTCTGGCATGTCAAAGGAGAGTATTTCTGGGGCCTGGAAGCCAAATATCTAGGCCGCGAACGGGCCGAAAAAGAATATCCCATGAAAAGCTTTCTGGATGCCGGCGTGACCCTGGCATGCGCCAGCGATTACCCGGTTCAGGTTCCCAGTCCGCCATTGCTGGCCATCCAGCTGGGGATCACCCGCTGCATCCCGGGTGAAAAAGATCCCAACGAAATCCTGGGACCCGACGAGCGCATGTCCCTGGAGGACATGATTGCCGCGTATACCATCAACGGGGCCTATGCCAATTTCGCTGAAAAGGAAACTGGATCGATCGAAGTGGGCAAAAAGGCCGACATGATTGTGCTGGACCGGAATCTGTTTGACATACCGGAGACGGAAATTGCCGCAACTGAGGTGCTGATGACCCTCTTTGAAGGAAAAGCAATTTATCGGGATCAATCACTATAAATACAACCAAGCATTTCGATCAAGATTTCAAGAAACAATGAGGGAGACAAAAATGAAAGACTACAGTCAAGACGTACTTCAGGAAGCATCCCGGATTCTCAACTATATTTTAAAAGACGAGTTAGAGGAAGAAGAAAAAGAACGCATCATCAGTGATTCGATAGACAATTTCAACGAGCACGTTAACCCGGGTTGGCTCAAGTACCGCAAGTCAGTGTCAACCGATGCCGCCTTCGTGGAGTGGGAGGATTCCCAGGAAACATTCAAGGATACCCGCGGCAAGGAATTTATCGACTGCCTCGGCGGTTTTGGGGTCTATACGTGCGGGCATCGCAATCCGGAAATCGTGGCAGCCGTCCAGGCCCAACTCAAACGATATGCCTTGCACAGCCAGGAATTGGTGGATCCCTTGCGCGGATACCTGGCCAAACTCCTGGCCATGTGTACACCCGGGGATTTGAAGTATGCTTTTTTCTGCAACGGCGGTGCCGAAGCCAACGAAATGGCGCTCAAGCTGGCCCGTCTGGCTTCCGGCAACCACTACTATATATCGACCGTCAATGGATTTCACGGCAAATCTTACGGGGCAGTCTCGGTCACCGGCAAAGGCGATTACCGCAAACCATACCTGCCGATCATCCAGGGTGTCCAGCATGTCGAATTCGGCAACGCGGGGGCAGCCGAAGCCGCTATAAAAAATTTACTCGCCGTGGGCGAAACCGTGGCCGCCATGATCGTCGAGCCAATCCAGGGAGAGGCCGGTATTGTTTTGCCGCCGGACGATTATCTGAAGGAACTGCGTGAGATCTGTGATAAACACGGCGTATTTCTGATCATAGACGAGATCCAGACCGGAATGGGCCGAACCGGGACCCTGTGGGCCTGCGAAGCATATGATGTAGTTCCCGACATCCTGACCTTCGGCAAAGCATTCGGCGGCGGTGTCATGCCCATCACCGGCATCATCGCCCGGCCACACCTCTGGACCGCAGAGCTACAGGAAAATCCCTGGATACTTGGCTCGCCGACTTTCGGCGGCAATCCATTGGCCTGCTCGGCGGCTATCGCTGCAATTAAATACTCGGTTGAAAATGATCTCCCGGGCCAGATCAAAGAAAAAGGCGATTATTTCATGCAGAGGCTTTCAGAATTACAAAAAAAATACAGCATTCTAGTAGATGTCCGCGGCAAGGGCTTCCTGATCGGCTTGGAATATCCGACCGCGGAAATGGGCTGGGCCGTTTCCAAGGGCCTTTTCAAGCGGGGTGTCATGACTGGTGGCACGCTGAACAATGCGAAAGTCAATCGAATTGAGCCGCCTGGAATTATCGGTTATGATACCATCGATGCCATCATCGCCAAATTGGATGAAACCCTGGCGGAAGTACAGAACGAATTCGGTCTAAGCTAGCAACGCTTCATGGGTCCCTCAATCTTGCATAAAAATTAAGGTATTAGAAGGAGAGGTGTAGGATGCCACTAAGTTTGAAACTTAAAAATTGTACCGGCTGTAAATTGTGTCAGCTGGCGTGTTCGGCCGTTCATGAAAATGCGTTCAATCCAGTAAAAGCGCGCCTTAACATAATTCATGAATACAAAAGCACCGGAATCCACATTGCCTCCTGTCACTGCATTTTTTGCCGGGAGTGTGAGGATGTCTGTCCTGTTGACGCGATTTCCACCAATGGTCGTTGGATGATAGTAGACAAGGAAACCTGCACCGGATGCGGCGTTTGTGCCGACTTGTGCCCGACGGAAGTGATTTTCCTCGATGAGGACGACAAAGCCGTTATTTGCGATCTATGCGGTGGATCACCCAAGTGCGTCGAATGGTGTCCCAAAGATGTCATTACCCTGAAAGAAAAAACCGATAAAACAGCGAGGGCTGCAAATGAGTAGTTTCATAGGAAAAATGCTATATGTCGATTTGTCCTCCGGGACGACCGAATCCCGAACGATCCCCCGGAAATGGGTCGATCAATATTCGGGCCAGAAGGGCCTCGGATCCCGTATCCTGATGGAAGGCTTCGACCCCAAAACCGATCCCCGGGCACCCGACAACCGGCTGGTACTGGCTACCTCCATTATGGGTGGAACGATCGTTTCCTGCTCGGCCAAACTGGCGATGATTACCAAGTCCCCCCAGACCGGTACCATCTCCGATGGCTCCGTGGGCGGCCACCTCGGGGCAGAGCTGAAATATGCCGGATACGATGCCGTGTTGATCACCGGGAAAGCACCGGAGCTCTCATACCTTTACATTGATCCGGACAAGGCCGAGATTCGAACGGCAACCGATCTGGCAGGTGCCGGGACATTTAAAACCGATGAAATTTTAAAGCAAAACCTTGGTGACGACCAGGCAAAAATACTTGCCATCGGTCCTGCCGGGGAAAATCAGGTGCCGTTCGCCTGTGTCTCTTCCGAAAAATATCGTCAACTGGGCCGCGGCGGCATCGGTGCCGTGATGGGCAGCAAAAACCTCAAAGCCGTTGTGGTCAGAGGCTGGTTGGATGTTACGGTTCCTGATATTGAAAAGTGTATGCGGCTGGCAGCCGAAATGCATCAGAAAGATGAGATTACCAGTCCCGAATACGAAATCTATACCGATGGCACACCGGTGATCGTGGCATACACCCAGGAGGCGGGGGTTTTGCCTACCCGTAATTTCCAGGAAGGGCAATTTGAAGGCTATAAAAATATCAGCGCTCCCGCCATGAAGGAAATACGCCGCAACAAAAAAGCCTGTTTTGCGTGCGGTATTGCCTGCGGCAACTATGTTAAGACCGACCAATCTGAAGTCGAAGGCCCTGAATATGAAACCATCGCCTTGTGCGGCTCATCCATCGGCAA
>JASFSK010000586.1:0-3773 GCA_050114455.1 Desulfobacterales bacterium
CTATATCAGTGGCCAGGCGGGCCACCTCGAAGTGGAAGCGGGTGACATTTTGCTTGCACACATTTGCCAGCATGGTATCCACCATGTAAGCGCCCGAAGGTGTCGGCGTACCTTCTGCAGAACAGGCGATCGATGAACTATAGAGGGTTTCACTGAGATGGATCATTTCCGTGACCTTGTCGCGGATATGGGATCCTTTAGCGGCACCCTGTATTTGGGCCAGATAGCTGACAGCGCCAGTCAAAACATCCATCAATCCGGTTTTGCAGGCACCATAATTTGCCCGGTGATGGGCAGCGAAACGGTACACAAGGGAACCGGCAAAATTAATTTCACCGTCCATAAAAATTCTATCATTTTCTACAAAGACATCTTCGAATACGAGCACGGCCTCGCCGCCGACCACTCCGAATCTGGGTTTGCCCACATCAATTCGTTCGAGTTTATCGCGGCGATCATCACCAGCCTGGCGTCCGAAGATCATGGTGACACCGGGCGCATCAATGGGTATTGCACAAACTATGGCGTTGTCCTTTGAGCGCTCATCCAAAGCGGTGGTCGGCATGACCAGAATTTCATGGCTGTTGACGGCCCCGGTCATGTGCAGCTTGGCGCCCCGGATAACCACACCGTCATTACGGCGTTCGACCACGCGCACATATTGGTCGGGGTCGGGTTGATCGGCCGGCGCTTTTGAGCGGTCGCCTTTGGGGTCTGTCATGGCACCGACCACCATCAGATTTTCATCCTGGATGAAAGTGAGCCATTTTTTAAAGCGGTCAAAATAGTCCGTTCCACATTCTTGATCGATGTCGTATGCAACTGAATACACGGCATTGATGCCGTCAAACCCTACGCAGCGCTGAAAACACGTGCCCGTTTTCTGGCCCAGGACCCTCAGCAGTTTAATTTTTTTGATCAAATCTTCCATGTTTTGGTGAACATGGGTAAACCGGCTGATAGTGCGGCCGGTCAGGTGGGAGGTGGTTGTGGCCAGATCTTTATACTTTTCTTTGCTGGCCAGGGCATAGGTCATGGCAGCGGCCCGCACATGGGACGCGGTTGCCGAATGGCGGGTAACGTCTTTGATCCGTTTTCCTTTGTAATAAATGATCGGATTCAGGTGGCGTAAGCTGTCGATGTACTCCGCTCCATTTTTTAATTTCATAGTGCCTCCTGGCGGGAATCTGATCCCGGGTCTATTACTGGTGTCAGGTTTCGTGTTTTGGGTGTCAGGAGGGCGGATTGTAAAATCCTCGAAACCCCTGGCCCAGACCGAACTTTATATGAATCCGGAAGATAAGACCTTATTGGGATCTCTTGCAATAAACAGGGAGAATTTGTCATATCGCGCCAGGGCGGGCTGAGCGCTGACACCTGAAACCTTCATATTCTGAAATATGCAGTCAATTAAAGCCTTACAAGGACGCGAAACGCCTATCTTACCAGATTGTCCAGCCGCCGTCGACATAAATGGTTTGACCGGTAATAAAATCCGATGCCGGTGAAGCCAAAAATATAATGACACCCTCCAGTTCGGAAAGATGACCCCAACGGCCCATGGGCGTGCGTTCATTGATAAAGTTGAATCGCTCCGGGTCTTCTCGGATCTGACTGACCAATTCGGTCTCGAAATAAGTGGGGCCGACGGCATTCACGCGCACGCCCAGTTTGGCCCACTCCAAGGCCATCACTTTGGTCATCTGGTCTACACCGCCTTTGGAGGAGGCATAGGCTACCTGGTTCGGCAACCCAATGGTTCCAAGAATGGAACTCATGTTGATTATTTTGCCGTAGCCATTGTCAATCATTTGCGGGGCAACTGCCTGGGCGGTCAAAAAATATCCCTTGAGATTGGTACTGATAACACGGTCCCACTCTTCTTCGGGGAAATCGAGGACCGGGACCCGATGGTTGACACCGGCATTGTTGACCAGGATGTCGATGCGACCAAAATGCCCGATAACTTGTGTCACGGCCTCAACCACCTTGGCCTTATCGGTCACGTCAATCGTAAAACCTTGGGCTTTTCGTCCCAACGCCTGAATGGCTGAGCTGACCCGTTCCAAGTCCGGTTTATTCCGCCCGCAGACGGCCAGATCAGCTCCGGCTTTGGCCAATGCCATCGCAGAAACCTCACCCAAACCCCGGTTACCACCAGTGATCATGGCAACTTTATTCGCCAAGTCGAATTGTTTCAGACCCATTGAAACCTCTGCTATTTGAAATTTGGTGTTTGTGATTTGATATTTCTGGTTTGTCCGGGTGAGGCCTCAAACAACCAAATATTTCTGTATAATCTTCTCATCGCTCCAAATTGCCTCCATCGTATCTTCGTGAACAATGCGGCCTTTTTCAATAATATATCCCCGTTGGCATACCCGCCGGCAGAATTTTAAATTTTGATCGGCCAGAAGAATGGTCATTCCTTTTTTCTGGATATTGCTGATGACTTCTACCAAATTGGAAACAACCATTGGGGCCAGTCCTTCGGAAGGCTCATCGAGCAAAACCAGATCTGGATTGGCCATCAATGCGCGTCCCATGCTTAACATTTTCTTTTCACCGCCCGACAGATTCAAACCCATCTGCCTGGGGCGTTCGCTGAGAACCGGGAAAAGCGCTTCGACTCGCTCACGGTTCCAGTAACCTGAGCGCCCCGACAGCCGCCTGGCAATTTCCAGATTTTCCTCACATGTCAGATCTGGAAAGATGCGCAGATCGTCGGGCATATAGGCAATCCCCTTTTTGGCCATGACATAGGCCGGATTGCCGGAAGTTTGCTCTCCCTTGAATCGAATGACACCATTTTGGGGCGGCGTCAAGCCCATAATGGACCTCAATGTTGTGGTCTTGCCGACCCCATTGCGGCCCAGCAGGGCCACAACTTCACCCGAATCGACGTTAAAGGATATATCCTGAAGAATGTGTGATTTGCCGTAAAAGGTGTTGATCGCCTCAACTTCAAGAATCATGATGCACCTCTTCACCCAGATAAACCTCTCTGACACGGGGATTCGTCTGAACATCCGCGGTTGAACCGTCTGCTATGACAGCGCCATGATGAAGCACAATCACGCGTTCCGACAGGGAAAACACCACGTCCATATCGTGTTCGACGATGACAAAGGTTGTTTCGCCAATGGCCGACAGCCGCCGGATGTTGTCTAATATTTTAACCCGTTCCACGGGATTCATACCCGCCGTGGGTTCATCCAAGAACAGCAATTTGGGTTTAGCTGCAAGCGCTATGCCGACTTCCAACACGCGTTGATCCCCATGGGACAGGGCGCTGGCAGGTGTTTGGGCTTCTGGAGCCAGCCCGATCATGTCCAGGATTCGATTGACCTCCATCCGGGCTGTTTTTTCCTTAATAATCGAACGAAACAGTTTATGTGATCTGTTGAGAATTGTGAGTACCGGTATTTGGATGTTGTCAAAGACGGACAGTTCCGGAAAAACGTTGACTACCTGAAAAGATCGGCAAAGCCCCATATGCACCCGTCGGTGAATCGCCAGGTGGGTTATGTCCGTCCCCTGAAAAATTACCCGGCCTGAATCTACCTGCAATGAGCCGGAAAGCATATTGATCAGGGTGGATTTACCGGCACCATTAGGTCCGATAACCGATGTAAGTACCCCCTCATTGATGGTTAGATTGATATTATCTGCCGCTTGGACCCGGCCGAAGGCTTTGTGCAAATTTTCGATCACTAGAATCGGAACACCCATATCTCTCCTTTAAAGACACACCATATTGCAGTGAAGCCTAC
>JASFSK010000587.1:0-3770 GCA_050114455.1 Desulfobacterales bacterium
GCAAAGTGTTTAAAGGTGATGCGCCTAAAAAGCTTTGGAAATGGTCTCACGAAGGGTTTCTATATAAAAAATTAAAAAACGATAAAGTGATCTGCGGCATCTGCCCCAACCGCTGTATTCTGGCGACGGGTGATCGAAGTGTCTGCCGCTCCAAAGTTAACATAGACGGCAAATTGTACAGCCTGGCCTATGGCAATCCCTGTTCGGTGAACACAGATCCCATTGAAAAAAAACCGCTTTTCCATTTCAAACCGCGCATAAAGGCTTTTTCCCTGGCCACCACCGGCTGCAATTTTCGCTGTCTGAACTGTCAGAACTGGGAAATTTCCCAGGCCAAGCCCCATGAAGTACCTTATACTTACGATCTTTTTCCAGCCGATGTCATTGACGCCGCTCAAAAGGCCGGGGCCCAATCAATCGCATTCACTTACTCCGAGCCAATCACATTTTTTGAATACATGATCGATACCGCCCGCCTGGCCAGGGAAGCTGGCTTATATAACCTGTGGGTGTCCAATGCTTACATAAATACTAAACCGCTTCTGGAGCTCTGCAAGGTGCTCGATTCGGCCACACTCAATATTAAGTCTTACGATGACGGAATTTACCGTAAACTTAACGGTGGTCGTTTAAAGCCCGTATTAAACACCTTCAAAACCCTGAACGAACACGGCGTCCATTTCGAGATGATCAATTTGGTGGTGCCTGGCTATACAGACGATGAGAACATGGTCAAGGCCATGTGCGACTGGATTTTAGAAAACATCGGCCCTGATTATCCGCTGCACTTCCTGCGGTTTTTTCCGCGTTACAAATTGGATCGATTGCCCCCGACACCGGTGTCAACGTTGACCCGCTATCGGGAACTGGCCATGCAGCAAGGGATTCATTATGCATATGTCGGCAACGTCGCCCGCCATGAAGGCAACCACACTTACTGTCATAATTGTAAAAAATTGCTGATTAAGCGACAGGGATACTTTATTCTCACCTATAACCTGGTCGGAAATCAATGCAAGTTCTGCGATACGCGAATTCCCGGGGTATGGCATAAGGAGCCTAAGGCATCAGTTTATAGTTTATAGTTGCCTCAGATCATAACTCCAATATAATTCTCCTGAAATTATGATTCCAAAACTGCACCTTCATATTTTTGATCGGAAATGGTATCAAGTGCGGACGGGATACGCAGCACTCTGATTGACAATTCCAATTTGTTTGTCTTATACCATGGATTTCAGGATGAATTTATTATCCATCAGAAAAGACAAGCGAGGGCTTATGAATAGCCATGAAAATACACCGTCCTACCATAAAATGGATGTTCTGAAAGCCATTCTGGATGCATCGGATGGTGGTATTATGGTGTTAGATAAAAATGGATCCGTCTTGTTCACTAACCCCAAGTTCTCAGATATTTGGGCTTTTCCCCAGGAGATTATAGAGAAGAATGACACCGGTAGATTACTGTTCGAATACATTCTTGAGCAACTTGAGGAACCCACAAGCCTGCCCTGGAATTTGAAGGATATAGGACGAATATCTTCCGAAATGCTTAAAGAAATAAAATTGAAAGACGGACGTGCGTTAGAGATCTTCTCCTATCCACTCCAAATAGATGATCAAGCTATCGGATGTGTCTACAAATTTCGTGATATTACTGAACGCAATCGTGCTAAAGAAGAACTTATGCAAGAGAAGCGCTTCTCGGAAACAGTGTTGGATAGTCTTCCAGGAATTTTTTATCTCTATGATGAAGATGGGAATCTTATTCGATGGAATAAAAATCACGAGGTGCTGACCGGGTTTTCAACCGCTGAGCTTCCCAAGAGAAAAATGCTCGACTGGTTTTCTGGGGCCGATAAGGAATATATTACGGCCAGAGTTGAAGATGTCTTTGCCAAAGGCTGGACAGAAGCTGAAGCCGATCTTGTGGTAAAAAGCGGCAAAAAAATACCTTATTACTTTACCGGCTCGAAGCTTACAGTGGCTGATCGACAATACCTTCTTGGCGTGGGAATCGATCTTACGGAAATAAAAAAGGTGGAAGAAGCGCTTCGGAAGAGTGAAGAAAAGTACCGGCAAATATTCGAATACGCTGTTGAGGGTATTTATCAGACAACCCCCGAAGGGCGTTTTATCAGTGTCAATCCTGCAATGGCGAACATCCTGGGCTATGATTCGCCTCAGTCTTTAATAGATGAAATTAAAGATATTAGAAAGCAGCTTTATGTTTCACAAAATGACCGCGATGATTTCATTCGGCTGATAAAACAAAATCAAGCAGTTAAGGAATTTGAGGTTCAATTTTATCGAAAAGATAATAAAAAGATTTGGGTATCCCTGCATGCCCGGCCGGTTTATGATGATAAAGGCAATCTTGGCATCATTGAAGGATTTATTTCTGATATTACCGAACGCAAAGAAGCCACCGAGGCTCTGCGGGAAAGTGAGGAATATTTTCGAAAAGAAAACATTCGATTGCGATCAAACATCAAGGACCGCTACAAATTCGGCGACATTATCGGAAAAAGCCCTGCCATGCAGGAAGTTTACGAACTTATTTTGAAAGCCGCAGCATCCGATGCCAATGTAATTATTTACGGTGAATCGGGTACTGGCAAGGAATTGGCCGCCCGGGCGGTTCACAACATGAGTGACCGCAAAGATAACAATTTTGTACCGGTTAATTGTGGAGCCATCCCGGAGAATCTCCTTGAAAGCGAATTTTTCGGTTATCTGAAGGGTGCTTTTACAGGCGCTTACGCAGACAAAAACGGATATCTGGACATTGCCGACAATGGAACCCTATTCCTGGATGAACTCGGAGAAATAGATTTGAATATGCAGGTCAAGCTGTTGCGGGTCCTGGAAGGCGGGGGATTCACGCCTGTAGGGGGGCACCAGGTTAAAAAACCGGATGTACGTATCATAGCCGCCACCAACCGCGACCTTCAGTCCTATGTAACCAAAGGATTGATGCGCGAAGATTTTTTTTACCGTATTCACATCATACCTATTTATATGCCCCCATTGAAAGAACGAAAAGAAGATATTCCGCTTCTCATCGATCATTTTATGAATGCGCAAGGTGATCTCAAAAAGCGTCCCCCCATCACCGGAAGGATTCTGGATGAGATGCTCGGCCATGAGTGGCCGGGGAACGTTCGGGAGCTCCAAAATGTGTTGCATCGGTTTTTTACCCTCGATCGGTTGGATCTATCCAGAACCCAGGGAGTCACTCGACTCAAAGAAGATGATATTGTCGGAGATCTGATTGAACAGGAGAACAATATCTATCAGACCGCGATGGAAAATTTTGAAAAAAACTTATTCCATAAAACTTTGGAGCACAACCAGTGGCATCGAGAAAAAGCCGCCCAAACCCTGGGGCTTCCTCTGAGAACGTTTTATCGAAAGATGAAACGCTTAGGCCTAAAACGGCACAATTAGTGCCAATTTTGACATATTATTAATATATACATTAATTTAAAATAGTTATACCAAATTTCGAGTGAATAAATGCCAATAATGGCACTGGTGCCACTGAAAACCGCTTCTCATCTTTGAACCATTTCTGTTTTAAATAATATAATTTCAAATAGTTATTATAATTCATATCTTTTTGGCACATCCATTGCTTTTACTGGGCCTAGTCGATGGCACTCTGCAGTGAAGATTATTCTATTAGATCTTTGCACAACACCGGTTCGCTAAATCTTTACATGATGGTTCCGTATCCCTGTTTCAGAATCGGCTATATTTAACAT
>JASFSK010000588.1:0-3767 GCA_050114455.1 Desulfobacterales bacterium
TGTCACCAAGGTGCAGAGACAAATAGCTAGGCTGAATGATTTCTCTAATCTGAGTTGGAATTATTTAATATCACTTAACGATTCCATCACTTCTCAAGTTTTTGATTTCCGAATCCGAAAGTCCCAAATCTTGGAGGATCTCTTCTGAATGTTCTCCCAGCCCCGGTGCTGCTCGCCGGGTACCGGCATTACAAGCGCTGAATTGCACCGGATAACCGGGGATGGTGACCGGACCCTGAACCGGATGATCAAATGCGGTGAGATACGCGTTTTCCAGTGCCTGTGCATCCGTCGGGACGTCATGTATGTGCTGAATCGGGCAAAACATCAGTCCTTCTGCCTGAAAAATTTTCATCCACTCATCCCGGGACCTGTCGGCAAACACGTCGTCAAATATCCGGTTCAACGCCACGTAATCAGCAGGAGAGCCGGCATCGTTCGTATATCGGGAGTCCTCTAATAAATCTTTCCGATCGATGGCCTTGCAAAATCGCGCCCAGTATTTTTCTTCCGGGTGGTGGGTACCTAAAATCCATTTTCCGTCCCGACAGCGAAATCGGTTGCGCAACGGCGAGTGCTGGGTGCGATCAGCAGGGATGCAAGGATCAATGGAAAGCACGCTGCTTGTCAATAAATTAATGTACTGCACCCACAGCGCCGTGCTGTATAGGGAAATATGTATTTGCTGTCCGATTCCACTGCGTTCCCGGTAAAGTAAGGCCGAAAGTATGCCATGACTCACAGTGATAGCCGCAGCTTGGTCCAAGATTCCCAGGTGAATCATGGTCGGATCCTCGGAACCGGTGATAAACATCATCCCGGACCGGGCTTGTCCAAGGGGATCAAATGCCCCCAAATCGCTCATAGGTCCCTTGGGCCCATAACCTGAGACACCGGCATAGACAATTTTGGAGTTCAGGCTGGATATCGTTTTATAATCAATGCCCAGCTTAATGGTCGTGCTGCCTCGCAAATTCGTTAGAAAAACATCCGCCTGTCTGATGAGGCGATTGAATATGTTTCGCCCCAGCTCTTGATGAATATCAAGACTGATCCCCTTTTTATTGCGGTTGGAGGCTTCAAAAACGATGCTTTCTCCATTTTTTAGGGATAGGTCATAGCCGGCGATATCCGTCCAATAGCGCTCAGGATCACCGGAAGCCGTCTCGACCTTGATCACCTCCGCTCCCAAATCGCCCAGAATCGCATTTGCTCCCGGTCCGGCATGAAAAAGACCGTACTCAACGATCCGAATGCCATCTAGGGGTCGCGGTAAGTCTTGCTGATCTGTGTTTGTATGATTCATCTCTATGCTCAAACTCCTGTTTTGGGACTCCGTTAATCAAATCTAACCTGATACACCATCTCCTTTTTTTCAATCAATTTTCGGATGTCTTTTTGAATCAACTGATTCCGTACCGGATTCATTTTTGAAACATAAAAACCATCCTGATTGGTTTTGTATTTCCATTGTTTGACAAATCCCGCCACCAAAACATAGGCACAGCCGCCGACCCCGCAACAGGAGGAATCCAACACCGCATAGCCCAGGAAATATAACAGTTCCCGACCATTAAATGGCAAACGGATTTCTTTGTCGAAAACATAATGCCCCCCGATGGCAGTCACCTCATGGCCAAGTTCGGGATGGACAAAGTTCTTAGTTTCGGTTTTCACCTGCATTATAATTGCCCTAAATAGTACCCTCGACCCTAAATGAGCATTTGGGGTTCGACTATAAGAAAAGGTGATTCGGGTGTCAATTGAAATGATCTTGTGTTTGCAGGCGATGCCAGCGCCTGACCCTTGTGCGGCCAACCGAGTATAATCTGATTGGCAAGCTCGGCGGTATGTGATATTTAAATTCAATCAGCGACCGCCAGCAAAGCTGGGGGTATGAGGGTGGCCGCTGATTTTTAAACCACAGACTGAAAGCAAACATATTACCCGATGACGACACTGTACTTAAAAAAACTGGAAAAATCATATTCCAAGCGGCAGGTGGTCAAATCCGTGGATCTCACCGTTACAAGCGGTGAAGTCGTGGGGTTATTGGGGCCCAACGGTGCCGGAAAAACCACAACCTTCTATATGACCATCGGGCTGGTAAGGCCGGATAAGGGAAAAGTGTTGCTTGACGATGAAGATATCACCGATTTGCCTATGTACCAGAGGGCTCGCAAGGGTGTCGGCTATCTTCCCCAGGAGACATCCATCTTCCGCAAACTGACGGTCAAGCAAAATTTGATGGCAATTTTAGAAATACTCCCCATCGATTCAGCCGAACGTGGACGTCGTGCTGAAATGCTGCTTGAAGAGCTTGGGATAAAGCACCTGGAAAAACAGAAGGCCAATGTGCTGTCCGGCGGTGAGAAGCGACGCCTCGAAATATCGAGGGCTCTGGCCACCAATCCATCTTTCATATTGTTAGACGAGCCCTTTGCCGGTATCGACCCGCTGGCTGTCAACGACATTAAAAATATTATCGGCCATCTCAAGCGACGGGGTATCGGCGTGCTCATCTCGGACCACAACGTGAGAGAAACGCTCGGTGCCTGTGACAATGCCTACATCCTGGTAGATGGACAGGTGCTTGAATGTGGCCCTCCCGATCAGATAGCCGCCAGCCCTGCAGTGGCCCAAGCTTACCTGGGTGACGAATTCAAATTGTAAAAAAAAAGCGCGCCCAATCCAGCATCAGGCGCGCCCTTTTAAATCTTGTCGGTTCGCTAAACCACGGTGACGTTTACCGCCGCGGGTCCTTTGGCACCTTGCTCGATATCAAAGGTAACCCGGTCGCCCTCATTCAAGGTTT
This sequence comes from Desulfobacterales bacterium, assembly GCA_050114455.1. Classification (GTDB taxonomy): domain Bacteria; phylum Desulfobacterota; class Desulfobacteria; order Desulfobacterales; family JAFDCJ01; genus JAFDCJ01. The sequence continues at coordinate 2,816 of JASFSK010000588.1, forward strand.
TGAAACCGGTTCCGTTGATGCCGGTATGATGCACGAATACATCCGGACCATCCTCTTGCTCGATAAAACCGTAACCCTTGCGTTCGTTGAACCATTTTACAACACCATCGGCCATTGTGGCACCCTCCTTCAACTAAATTTCTCATAGTCCCATACTTCAGGATGCCGCACGTACAGATGGATCTTCCTTCAGAATGAAACCGGCCGCACAATTAAAGACGGACCTTTAATGATTGAATTGACTATACCCAATTTTCAGTTAAAATCAAGTATTTTATTAAAATTTTTCAACCAGACGGGAAGAATTCAGAGACAACACTGGCTTCGGATTGAATCTCACAAAATTAGCGATTGAATGAACTCCAGCAGCTGGTTGAGATTCTGGCAGGGACGTACCTCATGACAGCAAGCCTGATAGGCCCGCATTTCGCTGTCACCGGTGTACCAAAAATAAGGGGTTTCCGGGTTGAGCCAGATGACCCGCCGACATCTTTGCCGCATGTCATCCAGAATCTGGTCTTCGGGATTGCTGTAATTGGATCGGCCGTCGCCGATAATTATCAGGGTGGTCTTTTTGTTGAGAATGTCCATGTACTCTTTTTGAAATTGACGAAACGTCAACCCGTAATCGGTGGCCGCATTGTATTCGATATTGGCCTCTTTCAGGACCGTGTCAATCGCCTGGTTGATTTCACAATCTTTGAAAATACCGGTGACTTCATCCAAACCGGCGACAAAGACAAAGCTGCGCACCTGGGTAAAGCAGTCTTGCAGCGAGTAGAGCATGTTCAGCATGAATCTGGCCGCCGACCAGACCGAGCCGGAGACATCGCAAAGAGTGACGATCTTGGCTTTGCGAGGCGGGCGGTTACGAAAGAAAAGCTCCACCGGAATACCTTGATAGCCGGCCGCCCGGCGTAGTGTTTTCTTGACATCCAGTGTCCCCCGATTC
>JASFSK010000589.1:0-3760 GCA_050114455.1 Desulfobacterales bacterium
ACCCAGCGCCGTTTCCGAGGCTTTCAGCTGCTGGTTTTCGGCAAGTGATGTTTGAACCTCGCCCTCTGTTTGGTTCAGTTGATTTTCCAGCCTCTGTACTTTTTCACCCAGCGCCGTTTCCGAGGCTTTCAGCTGCTGGTTTTCCTCGAGAGATGATTGAATCTCGTTTTCCTGCTGTGAAAGTTGATTTTTCAGGCGCTGCAATTTTTCCTGAAGAGTTCTCCGGGTCGTCTTCAGCTGCTGGTTTTCACTGCGTGAGGCTTCCAGCGCGTGATCATTTTGAGCCAACAGGCTTTGAAGGCGATCGATCTTGCCTTGAAAATCGGCAGCAACAGTTTCCATTTCCTTTCTGATGCTGTCCACCGACTTCTCCAGTTCCACATTTTTTATCTGAAGTTCATCGACCAGCTGAATTTTAGCGGTAAGCTCGGTATTATACGCGGCTTTAATCTCTCCTGAAGCTGTCTTCAACCGAGCAAGCTCATTTTTAACAGCCTGATTTTCATTGGAAATATTCTTTAGAGGACCCTGATGCAGATAGGCTGCATAGCCGATGACAACTGCCAGAACGCCGATCAATGTGATGATTACCGGTTTGGTTTTATTCATGTGTCGTCGCTCCTATTTATTTATTAACGTCCATAAAAATTGCCTGAAATTGCCGCGGCGAACTGTTGACAATCAGTTGATAAAATTGACAGGGTCCTGCATCCAGGCATTGGCAATCAGGATCCACAGGGCGGAGAGATTTGAGCCCAAGGCCCCCAAGAAATGTCACCAGCAAATGCCCCCGTTTACTAAGACGTTCCCAGCCGAAGAAAAAAAGCTCCACAGAGGTAGATTCCAGAAAAAGGCCATGAGTCCTTAATAAAATGATACAATGCCGTAAATGCAAATTGCCAGCGGGAAAGTTCGACGAGTCCTTCAGAGGGTAGCATATAACGGCTCCTTGTTCATTTAAACTTGAATGCTGCGAAGGTTCTGATATAAATAAAAAAATTTAGAGGCAGGCTCAAGAGACCAGCTAAAAAGCTATTATATTCGGCTATGATTTGTCAAACAGATTTCAAATGGAGCCATTGAAAAAGTCAACCAATAAATCAGCCCGGCGGTGGTTGCTGAAACAGGCGGGGCCATCCCGAACCTGGATAGTGCTTTGCGTGGTTCTGGGTCTGAGCGGCGGCTTGCTGGCCATTTTTCAAGCCCGATTTATTTCTCGCATCATCCACGGCGCGTTTATAGAGGGCCATCCCATTGGGACGCTCAAATCCTTTTTCTTTATACTTGCGGTCATTATCATCATGCGTTCGATTCTGTGCTGGATCCGAGAGATAACCGGCTTTTATGCCGGTGCAAAGGTGCGGCAGGAAACCCGCATGGCGCTTTTAAACCACATCGTCACTCTGGGCCCTTCCTACACGAGCCGAAAAAGTACCGGCGCATTGGCAAGCACTGCGCTGGAGCATGTGGAGGGGCTGCACGATTTTTATGCTTTTTATTTACCTCAGCTGGCGCTTGCGGGTATGATACCCGCTGCGATTCTGGCCTTCGTCTTCCCGTATAGCTGGGCGGCCGGAGGCCTGATGTTGGCGACTGCACCTTTGATCCCTTTGTTCATGGTTCTGGTGGGAATGGGGGCCGAAAACATCAGCCAGCGTCATTTCCAGGCACTGGCAAGAATGAGCGCCCATTTTTTGGACATATTGCAGGGGTTGCCAACCCTGAAAGTGTTTAACCGCAGCCGGAACGCTAAAAAAACCATAGCCGAAACATCCAACAATTACCGCCTGAAAACCATGGCAGTCCTAAGATTGGCCTTTTTGTCCTCTGCAGTTCTGGAATTTTTCAGCTCTGTCTCTTTGGCTTTGGTGGCCATATTTTTAGGAATGAGTTATCTCGGTTACTTCTCTTTCGGGCTATATGGAAAGTCGCTGAGCTTGGAGACTGGGTTTTTTATTCTTTTACTAGCACCGGATTTTTATCTTCAATTGCGAGAGCTGGGCACGCACTATCATGCCAGGGCCGAAGCGGCGGGAGCCGCTGAAGAAATTTTAAAAATCCTATCGGTGCCCCTGGTAGCGTCACAGACGGGCTCCGCTACCATAGTAAGTCACAACGAAATCGATATCCGCTGCCGCAATGTATGCCTGAAATATGGAGACGACAGACTGCCTGCACTAAACAGCGTGGATTTCGATCTCTGGGCCGGGCAACAGACGGCATTGGTCGGTGCGAGCGGGGCGGGCAAAACCACCGTTCTTAACCTGCTGCTGGGCTTTTTACAGCCAGAAAGTGGAGAAATTCGGGTTAATGATATCCTGCTGGCCGATTTAAATCCAGACCGCTGGCGCGAACATATCGCCTGGATCGGCCAACGTCCCGTCTTGTTTCATGGAACCATAAAAGAAAACATTCTTTTGGGACGACCAACGGCAACCCATCGTGAGATCGAGCAGGCCGCACGCCGTGCAGCCGTGCTCGATTTTTCGAACCATCTGCCCGAAGGCCTGAATTCTCTGGTGGGAGAGCTGGGATATGGTCTTTCCCGAGGACAGGCCCAGAGGGTGGCTCTGGCGCGCGCCTTTGTCAAAAATGCACCTGTTTTATTGTTGGATGAACCGACCGCCGGTCTGGATGTCGAAAATGAAGCTCTGGTTATCAGAGCTCTGAAGGAATTTTGCCGGAACCGAACGGTCCTAACATTGACCCATCGACTGGCGAATATCAGACAGGCAGACCGCATTTTGGTCCTGAAGGATGGCTCGATAGTCGAGCAAGGCACATATTCGGAGCTAATGTCCGTCAAAGGGATATTTCACCGACTCGTGGATCATGGGTAGGGTCCCCTGGCTGGTGTTAGCCGTCAACGCTCCCGTTGCCCGTCAAATATCATTGTGATCGGATGGGAGATATCAGCTTTGCGGAATTTATCAAAACAGTGAGATTCGAATCGTGTTTAAGCTGTGGCGAGAACTAGTACCTTTTATTCGATTGTTCAGTGGTCATTTGAAATGGATGACCCTGGGCACCGTTTCCGGACTGCTGGCAGCAATTTCGGCGGTGGGACTGCTGGCATTGTCGGGTTGGTTTATTTCTGCCGCCGCCTTTGCCGGTCTAACGGCGATAACCGCTCAAATGTTCAATTTTTTTTACCCCGGCCTTGGCGTCAGGTTTTTTGCGATCGGACGGACACTGGCTCGATATGCCGAAAGGATCGTGACCCATGATGCCACATTCAGAATTCTGCAAAGTTTGAGGACCTGGTTCTACCATCATTTGGAACCTCTGGCGCCTTCTCGTTTGATGAATTTTCGCAGCGGTGACATATTAAACCGGATCGTGGCGGATATCGATGCCCTGGACAATCTTTATTTGCGTGTGATTTCTCCCGGTGCGATTGCTCTTATCATGTCGTTGCTGGTGGTCGGATTCCTTTGGCGATTCGATCCGGTGATCGCTGCGGTGACGGCAATGTTTTTATTTGTGGCAGGGGTGGGTGTGCCGCTGCTGGCATTTCGACTCGGAGAGAAAAGCGGACATGAGCTGGCTAGAAACCTTTCCCAGTTGCGGATCCATATTGTCGATGTCTTTCAGGGTTTGCCGGAGCTGCTAGTCTTCGGTGCCTATCGTCGTTACCTTGATACGGTACAGCAAAGCAATCGGTCATTGCTGAATAGCCAGTTTCAAATGAGCCATATTCGTGGGTTGTCCCAGGCACTCATGACACTTTTGTCCGGATTTGCTTTTTGGGCAGCGCTAT
>JASFSK010000590.1:0-3748 GCA_050114455.1 Desulfobacterales bacterium
CACACCTAGGGCAGAAATTAATGATTTTTTAATGAAAACAATTATTTTTGTCGGGAGATAAAAATGAGTATTGTTGAATGCATCGATGTCAATAAAACATACCGGCAAGGCGAAATCGAGGTCCATGCACTAAAGGATATTAGCCTGAGAATCAGTAAAGGTGAATTCACGGCCATCGCCGGACCCTCTGGGTCCGGAAAAACCACCTTGTTAAATCTCGTTGGAGGACTGGACACTTCGGACAACGGCAGCATTACGATTGCCGGCCAGGAAATAGACAACATGTCTCCATCGCGATTGGCAGAGTTAAGGCTCCGCAAAATCGGATTTGTTTTCCAAGCCTACAACCTGATTCCGGTACTATCGGCTGCTGAAAATGTCGAATTCGTGATGCTGCTTCAAGGGCTCAGTGCCCGGGAGCGACAACAGCGAGCAAAAGCGATTCTGGACGATGTGGGCCTTGCCGGCAAATACGATCGCCGTCCGGCAGAATTGTCAGGCGGGCAGCAACAGCGGGTCGCTGTTGCCAGGGCCATCGTTTCCGATCCGTCTATTGTTCTGGCGGACGAACCGACCGCCAATCTGGATTCAGAAACCGGCAACGGGTTACTGGAGATGATGAAGAAAATGAATGTAGAAAAAAAGATTACATTCATTTTTTCAACCCACGATAAAATGGTGATGGACTATGCTCGCCGGCTTGTTTTTTTGAGGGATGGGTGTCTGGTAGAGGATCGGATGAAGGGATAGGTTAAAGCCGAAAGTACAAAGCTCAAAATTGAATGCAGAGTGATTTTTCGAACACAATGAAATTCAGGTCAATTGTGTCACATCCTTTATTTTTTGTTACGATGATTACCGCGATCATTTCTTTCCAATGGGATCAATCACATGCCAAAACCCCATCGCCCGAAAATGAATCCCCCTCCCCTCATTCCGACCAATCATCACAGAAATCATTTTGGGAAAATATCGACAGCCATTGGGGAGGACGGTTAAGAACCACCGGCACCGGTTCACGGGTTACGGATGATACGATTTTTGCACCCTTGGGCACCGGCAACAATTATGACGCAAGCGCCAATTTTCGTCTGATCAATGAAACCTTTGTCTCTGATTCGCTGTTTTTTGAAGTCGATTATGAGCTCATTTGGGCCGGCGGCGACTTAATCCGGAAACAAAATGAGTTAAAAGAAATATTTCCAAATTTCTCTGGCGATGTCTTTTTCCTTGGAGCCCCCTTGGATGACGATCGCCGTTTGATGGATCTTACCGACACCATCAAAGATGAAGACAGTTGGTTTTTGGTCCAACGTCTGGATCGCCTTTTCCTGGCGCTCAATCAGACCTGGGGATCGTTGCGTGTCGGCCGCCAGGCCGTCACCTGGGGCAACGGTTTTATTTTTAACCCCATGGACCTGTTCAACCCCTTTCCTCCGACAGCCATCGATCGGGACTATAAGGTCGGTGATGACATGCTCAATGCCCAGTTTTCACTACCGCAAATCGGGGATGCACAATTTCTTTATGTATCGCGACGGAACCCGGAAAATAACAGAGTCGAATTCGATCAGGCATCTGTTGCTGGAAAATTTCATTTTGCAGCAGCAACCACTGAATTTGATCTAATGGCGTCCAAGCACTTTAAAGACCATGTGATTGGCATCGGCAGCACCGGGTATTTAGGGAATGCCGCCTGGAGATTAGACGCTACCTGGACGTTTCTGGACAGCAGTGATGACTACTTATCCCTGGTGGCGAACATGGATTACTCCTGGGTTTGGGCAGGCAAAAACATGTATGGGTTCATAGAGTATTACTTTAATGGATTGGGAAAAGATGACTATGCGGATGCGTTGCAGAATCCTGATATTTCCGAGCGCCTGGCCCGGGGGGAACTCTTCGTTCTGGGTCAAAATTATCTAAATGGCCAAATTCAAATCGAATTACACCCCTTGTTTCAGTTTTTCTTTACCACCATCAACAATGTCGAGGATCCTTCGGGGATTATACAGCCATACGCCACCTGGGATATTGCTCAAAATATTCAATTGACCGGAGGTCTCAGTGTTTCTTACGGAGCCAAAGGAACTGAATTCGGAGGCTTTGCCCTACCCGGTACCGATATCCGCACAAAGTCGCCGGATAATGCCTATCTATGGTTAATTTACTATTTTTAGTATAAACAGTCGGCTGATAATATCTCCCGGGATGAAATGGGCTATTTTCCTTGACATAAAGGAAATAAAATATAAAACTTTCCTTATGCAAAAGAAAGAAATCATAAAATCGCTTATCCGAGAATTCCACCACAGAAACCTTCCCCAATACAAACTCAGAGAGATTAGCGTTCCCGTGGACTTAGAAAAGATCGTTACGCTGATCGGGGCCAGAAGAAGCGGTAAGACATATTTGCTGTACCAGATTGCTGATAAATTGCTTCAAAAAATCGACAAAACCGATTTGATTTTTATCAATTTTGAAGATGAACGTTTAGATCTATCGAGCCGGGAAGCCGATCTCCTGCTTCAAGCTTACCGCGAGTTATATCCTGACCATGATCTCGCATCCTGCTATTTCTTTTTTGATGAGATCCAAAATCTTCCTGATTGGGAAAAATTTGTCCGCAGAATTTATGAAACGGTATCACGACATATCTTTCTGACCGGCTCCAACGCCAAGCTGCTCAGTTCTGAAATCTCGACCTCTTTGCGTGGGCGAAGTATCAGCTATGAGGTCTTTCCCCTGAGTTTTCGAGAGTATCTGGCTTTCAAGGAGATATCCGTCGATTTCTATGTCCCGGAAATAAAAGCTGCCATTTATAATGCCTTGGAATTATATTTGGAATTCGGCGGTTTCCCTGAACTGGTATCATTGGCTGACAAAGATGTAAGATACCGCATTCTTCAAGAATATTTTGAAGTAATGCTGTATAGGGATCTTGTCGAACGCTATGAAATAAAAAATCTCATCGCCCTGAAATTTTTTTTAAAACGCCTTTTCAGCAGTGCGACCAAACAGGTTTCAATCCATCGTATTTATAATGACCTCAAATCCGCTGGTATCAAAATTGGAAAAAACAGCCTATATGACTATCTAGAGCAGGCGGAAGCGATATTTCTGGTGCAGACTTTAAAAAAGTATTCACCCAAAGTTTCGGTGCAGCAGTTTGGTGAAAGAAAAATCTTTATCATTGATAACGGATTGCTGAACTCCGTAGTTTTCAAATTTTCAGCCGATAGGGGCAAGGCGATGGAGCAGCTTGTTTTCTGGGAGTTACGAAGGAGAGGGAGGCAGTTTTATTTTCTAAAAAACAGGTATGAATGCGATTTTATCACCGTATCCAGATCCGGCGAAATCGGCGATGTCATCCAGGTCTGCAGTGATCTTAGCGACCCCAATACCCTATCCCGCGAAGTGAAAGGGATCAAGGCAGCCTGTAAACGAACAGGTGCGTCGAACGGGACAATCATTACCTGGGATCATAAGAATAAAATAACAGAGAATGGTGTCATGATAAACCTTGTTCCGTTGCCGATTTTTCTCTGCACATAGCACCGTGGGTCTTAAAACTCTCTTTTTCCGAACTTAAAATACATGATCGACATGGTGATGGGGATCGATAAATCATTGATGGAATTATTAGTAGGCTGGGGATCCGGACGTTTCTGGACGATGGCGATGGCTGCCTTTCCCTGTTGCCTCCATGGATTACTCCTGGGTCTGGTTTGAAAAAAACTTTTACGGA
>JASFSK010000591.1:0-3742 GCA_050114455.1 Desulfobacterales bacterium
CTTGAGGATTACGGAAGAGTCCTGGTTGTATACGCTGCCAAAAGAAATTTTTCTGAAAATTTGCAACGAGCATGAAGTCTTTACCGAATTTTTCACGGACACTTTCGGCAAACGGATGCTGGATCGATCCTATGCCGAGATCATTAGCAGCAACATCAGGCCCCGGGAGGATTCCGGACAATTCTTCAATTTGCCGGTGGAGAATATCTACAAGCGGGAGCTGGTTTATTGCGAGCAGGATCTGCCGATACAAGCGGCCGCGGCCGTGATGAGCGAGCACAACTCAAGCTCCATCTTCGTTCATGAACGCGGCGGTGATTATGTCGGCGTCGTGACAGACAATGATCTGCGAAAGAAAGTCACGGCCACGGGATTGGACATTCTAAAACCGGTATCTGAGATTATGTCCTCACCCCTGTCTACAATTTCATCAGATGCCATGGTTTTTGAAGCCCTGATGGAAATGATGAAAAGAAATATCAAACATCTTGCAGTCAGAGACACAAACAGCAAGGTGGTCGGTGTGATTACCAACCGGGATTTGCTCAAGGCCCAGGGCCAGTCGCCTTTTTTTATCGTGCGCGAGATTGCGCGTGCCCAATTTATCAATCAGATCGTACAAATCCGCCAGCAAATTCCCGGGCTGATTCAAACATTGATCAACACAGGCGCCAAGGCCAGAAATATAACCCGGTTTTTGACCACTGTATCGGACGCCATTTTAAAGAAAATTATCGGTTTTGCCATGAATGAGCTTGGACCGGCGCCGGCCAAATTTGTCTTTATCGTAATGGGCAGCGAGGGCCGCAAAGAGCAGACACTCAAAACCGACCAGGACAATGCGATAATTATTGAAGACGTCAATGCAGCATCCCGCCAGGAGGTAATGGAATATTTCACTGCATTTGGAGAACTGGTCTGCAACTGGCTGGATGAAGCGGGATACGCGCTTTGCAAGGGCGATGTGATGGCAAAGAATCCCAAATGGTGCCAGCCCCTGGGAACATGGAAGAAATATTTTTCAGAATGGATTCACAAAGCCGAGCCGGAAGCCCTGCTGCAGGCCAGCATTTTTTTTGATTTTCGGGGAGCCTATGGAGATATGACCCTCATTGATGGATTGCGCCGACATCTGTTTAACTCCTTGGACGGCTGGCCGGGCTTTTTTCGTCACCTAACGGAAAATGCCCTCTTTTTTACACCGCCGATTGGCTTTTTCCGAAATTTTCTGGTTGAATCCAAGGGTGAACACCGCGATACCTTTAACATCAAGGCCGCCATGCAACCGGTTGTCGACTATGCCCGCATATATGCCCTGCGCCACAGAATAGACGAGACAAACACCTTTGAAAGACTCAATCAACTTCTCTCCCAAAAGAAAATATCTGCCCAGGAGCACAATGAGCTGAACACCGCCTATAGCTATCTGATGCAGCAGCGCTTTGTCACCCAGGTCAAAGCGGTGATCACTGAAAACTCCGATCCGGATAACTATGTCAACCCCAAAACACTTTCCCAAATTGAACAAACCATGCTCAAGGAAATATTTAAGCGCATTGAAAAATTTCAGGCAAAATTAAGTTTCGATTTTATCGGTCAGAAGTTTTGATCTCAGCAAACAGATGACAGAGATCAGATGGCAGAAATCAGAGGTCGCATGACAGTAGAATCTAAAGCTGCAACAGACGGGTAGATTGAAGTAGGAAGTGGAACCAGCCGTCGTCCAATAAGGCAAGATTATGACACAGAAAGTATTCGAAAGTCGGAATGAGTGGAAGACAGGGCCAGGTCTTATTTTTACTCAATCAACTTATTCAATCCTGTCAACTCATCAACCATAAACACCCGAAACCTCCTTGATCCTGCTACATCCTCTGTTGTCCGATGTCTTACTCTATGCGCTATGCTCTTGCCCTTTTTCCCCGTAACCCGTATCCTTGAACCTCTGAACCCCTGAAACATAAACCCTACATCCCGGTCCACCTCTCATTCTTGTGCAGAATTGGCAGGATTTCCCTCGTCAAAGCCTCTTGGGCGGATTGCTGGGTCATCTTGACTGCCATATCGAGCTCGTCCGCCGCGGGAGCAGATGGGAAAACTGCACCGGTAACCAAAACTTTTTCAATGCCCAGGTTATAGGTAAGCACCGCCGATGTCCAGATGAATTATAGTTGTCTGCCTCTGATTAAACTGCTATTGGAGGAAGAAAAGGTGACAGGTTTCAGGTGTCAGAAAGATGGGTCGTTAATTCCTGAAACCTGACTCCTGAACACCGAAACCCTCATTTTCCGGCAACAAGCTGTCAGATAATCCCCGCTAGGGGGCAGTATCGCAGCAAAATAAATTAGAACCATGTCATCAAGGTCACTTAAACGACTTATACTTTTTACCCGCTACCCGAAGCCTGGCACGACCAAAACCCGCATGATTCCGGAGTTGGGGGCCGAGGGAGCCGCTCTGCTGCAGCGTCAAATGACAGAACATATCTTTTCATCCGTCACTCGATTTGCCGCATTGCAGTCAATTGCGGTACAGGTGCGTTACGAGGGCGGCAGCCAAAAGCGTATGCGCGGATGGTTGGGAGCAAAATTTGATTACCGCCCCCAGGGTGGGGGGGACATCGGAATTCGGATGGCGCGTGCTCTTGGGGAAGGATTTGAAGATGGATGCCAGGCGGTTGTCATCATTGGCTCCGACATTCCCGGCATCTCAAGCGACATTCTGAAAAGTGCCTTTAACAGTTTGGCAAATCAGGACCTCGTATTGGGTCCGGCGGCAGATGGCGGATATTATTTGATCGGTATACGCAGATCCGCCTTAAACCGCGCAACTCCACGGATTTTTGGGGGAATCCAATGGGGGACCGACGCAGTTTTATCACAAACCCTGGCGATCGCCCGAGATTTAAAACTGAAGTATCGCTTACTTGACACTTTGAAGGATGTGGATCGTCCAGACGACATTGGCGTCTGGCATCGCGCCCTGGAGCAGCGAAAGAGGAATGGGCAAATATCGGTCATCATACCGACATTAAATGAAGCGGGGTGTATTAAAGAAACGATAACCCATTTGCAAAAGAGCGATCGGATTGAAATTGTGGTTGTCGACGGGGGCAGCCGGGACAATACTGTCCCGCTCGTCAGGTCACTGGGTGTTAAAGTGCTATCATCCGAAGCTTCAAAGGCCGTCCAAATGAATACCGGTGCCGCTGCATCTAATGGGGATGTGTTCTTGTTTTTACATGCCGACACCCTTCTGCCGGATAATTTTGAGGCCAAGGTTATGGCGGCCGTGAGCCAGAACGGTTTTGGCGCCGGGGCTTTTTCACTGGGAATTGACTCGAATGTCAGAGGTCTGCGATTTATTGAACGCATCGCCAACTGGCGCTCACGGGTTTTTCAAATGCCTTATGGCGATCAGGCCTTGTTTGTCTGCCGCAATTTATTTCGCGAAATCGGCGGGTTTCCGGATTTTCCAATCATGGAAGATTTCGAGCTGGTCCGGCGCCTGCGGCGAAAGGGAAAAATTTGCATCTTACCGGATTCCGTACTGACGTCACCGCGGCGATATCTGAATATCGGAATCCTGAATGCCTGGATTCTGAACCAAATTATTATCGCCGCCTACTACCTGGGGGTCCCGCCCCAGAGATTGGCTCTTTGGTATCGCCGGGAAAAAGGCAATTCTGGAAATTAGTTTAACGTCCTGGAAATTGTTGAGGACGACTCCCGAGAGGCGTTTT
>JASFSK010000592.1:0-3736 GCA_050114455.1 Desulfobacterales bacterium
TGCGACCATAAAAATTTTCTCACGGAGCTCGCAAAGTCAAGTGAGCGTTCAGGGGTTCAATGGTATAGGGTTCAGAGGTTAAAACACCCACAGGGCCACAGAATCAGTGACCACCAACGAAGCTGGGGGTATTAAGTTTTTTGCCTCTCATTTGGAATGCAACGAGGGAACGGTGACGCGTTCCCCCGTCTGATTAACTCGCTAGGTGAAACCATTCAGAGTTCAATGTTATAGGTCAATAAGTGCAAAATGCTTAGCCTTTGAACCCCTAACACGCAACCCTGAAACCAATCAGTAATTACTTCATATTGGCCCGTGGTGAGGTTTCATCGATCCAGACATTGGTCATGTCCTGGAACATCATTTCCGGAGCCACCGGTACAATCCCGTTTACCCAGGGCTGTTTGGCCAAAACGGCTTTATTATAATTAAAGAACCAGATCGGCGCATCCTCGACAAAAATCTCTTCAGCTTTTTGGACGTACTCCATTATTTTATCCTGGTCCCGGGTGGCTTCCGCCATGCTGATGTATTTGTCGAATTCGGGATTGTTGTACTTAACATAGTTGCCGGCGGCCGGTGTAATATCCGAACTCCAGCGCCGCAACACCTCCAGCGGATCGGGGCCCGAATCAAGGGACCAGATAAACATTTGGTAATCGGAGTTTCGGATACGTTCGGCCATGGCGGCCCCTTCCATCTGCTGGATCTTCAGCTCGATACCAATCTTTTTCAGATAGGGCAGAGCCGCTTCGTAGATGCCAGTGCCCCAGGATTTATTGGCGGTGCCGATGGCCTGCTCGACCGTGAAACCTTTTTCATAACCGGCTTCCTTCATGAGCTGTTTGGCCTTTTCCAGGTCGAACTCGTATTTTTTAATTTCGGGATTAAAAGCCGGCGACGTGGTCGGCAGGTAGCCGCGGGCCGGAAACGCTTTGCCCTTGAGGACCTTCTCGATAATTAAATCGGCCGGGATGGCATGGTTGATGGCCTGGCGAACCCGTTTGTCGCTAAAAGGCTTGAAATCCGGGTTGAAACCCACCAGGCGGGTAAACATTTCAGCCACTTCGATCATGTTCTTGGAAATCTCCGGATCGGCTTTGTATTCGGGATAATTGACCGCCCCCACGATGGTCACATCCAGTTCTTTGGCTTTGAAGGCCAGGTCGCGCGGAGCCGCCTCGCCCATAATTTTGTAAACCACCTTGTCCAGATAGGGTCTGCCTTCCAGATAAAAATCACCAAATTTTTCCATCACCACTTCGGACCCCTTGACCCACTTGACAAACTTAAACGGCCCGCAACCGATTGGATTGGTAGTAAAGGCATCTCCCAGTCGTTCGACTTCTTCTTTGGGGAATATGTCGGTTCCGGGCAGCCAAAGGTAAAACTTCATGTCTACCGGTACGTCCAAAGTCATCTCAAAGGTGAGATCATCAATTTTCTTGAGACCGGAGATCGTATCGGCCTTGCCGTCGATGACATCTTGGACGCCCTTGATGGGCTTGACCTGATCCAATTGAGGCGATGCGGGTTTCAGACTGGCAATCCGGTTATAGGACCAGATGACATCATCGGCTACCAATTGGCGACCGTTGTGAAACTTGATGTTGGGTCTCAATTTGTAGGTGTAGACCAGACCGTCTTCGGATACGGTGACACTTTCGGCCAGTTCGGGTGCCGGTTCATTCTTAACAGGATCCCATTTGTACAGCGAACGATGGATATTCATACCAACCAGATAATCCTGGTACCGAGTGGACTTGTGCAGATCCAGTCCAAAGAGATCGCCGCCGTAAGGCGCCATTGTGTTCAATGTCCCCCCGCTTCTGGCCGCAAAACCAGATGCGGTCGTCAATCCCATTAACAATACCAGGGTCAAAATAATAACTTTCCTCATCGATCATCCTCCTTTGTTTGAGTTGTTCCTCCGAAACTTGTACCGCGCCTACAATTCCACACCCGAATTGCCTTGTCAATACATAAATCAGCGACCACCAGCAGCGCATGGCAGCGGCACCTTCGAGGGGTCATCCCAGCCCCCCTGTTTTGCCGCAGGTCGCTGATTTATGATGACATTGCACTTGACATTCCGATGTCGATATGGGCAATTACCAGAGCTAAACAAATAAACCTTGTTCTATATCTGTGTTATTCTGTGTGAGCCTGTCTGCCCTGTGGAATGCGTAGCCTGTTCCCCTGGGGTGGCCAATATTTACATTTCTTTGTTGATCTGACCGGCTGACCGGCTGCTTCAGCGGCCAGCGACGGCCCTGACACCCGGAACCTGACAATCGATTCTGCAATTGAGCTGGGAATGTTCGATCTATTAATCAAAGGCGCAACCATCGTCGATGGAACCGGGGCAAAGGCCTGGATCGGCGATGCTGCTATTCAGAAGGGGCGCTTCACTGCCCTGGAGCCCAAAATTCACGGCGAGGCGCAGCGGGTAATTGCCGCCAAGGGCTGTATACTGGCCCCAGGTTTTATCGACATACACTGCCATTCCGATTTCTTGCTGTTTGACCGTCCGGATGCCGACATCAAGCTGAGACAGGGGGTGACCCTGGAAGTATTGGGTAATTGCGGCACATCTCTGGCACCCGTGGATCGTATTTCACAGGCCATCATTTCTGCAGAGAGCGATTCGGATACTCAGGCCTGGGAGCATCCCCTGGACTGGAATTCATACGGCCGATATAGACACATATTGGAAGCGGCCGGCTTGTCTATCAATGTCGCCGGTCTGGTCGGGCACGGTACCCTGCGGTACACCGTCATGGGCCCTTCCGACCAGGTCCCCTCACCCGATCAGCTAAAACGAATGAAATCCCTGCTGTCGCAATCCCTGGATGAGGGCGCGGTTGGTCTGTCGACCGGATTGGTGTATGCGCCCGGCTGTTTTGCCGAAACCCGGGAGTTGATCGATCTTGCTGCAGTTGCCGGCAGCAAGGGGGGATATTATGCCTCCCATATTCGCAATGAGGCCAACCATATCATCCCAGCCCTGAAGGAAATCATCCGGATTGGCCGCGAAGCACAAATTCCGGTGCATGTCTCCCACCTCAAAATCGCCGGCAAGAAAAACTGGGCTCTGCGGGATACCGTGGTGGAATTGTTGACATCCGCCCGGTCGGCGGGACTCGACATCACCTGCGATGTATATCCCTATTTTCATTCATGTACGACGATTTTGGCCTTGCTGCCGCCCTGGTCCCTTGAAGGTGGTATGGCATCGCTGATGCCGCGGCTCAGAGACCATCGATTGCGGGAACGTATCATCGCAGACATCACCGACGGGATCGCGGGTTGGGAAAACATGATCGACCACACCGGCCTGGATAAAATTGTGGTATCATCGGTTCAAGGTTCACAGCGCAAAAATCTGGAAGGGAAAAGCATTGCCCAAATTGCGGCGGATGCCCAAATCGAACCGCTACAATGCCTGCTGAATCTGATTGAAGCTGAAATGGGTACGGTATCGATTATCACGGAATCCATGAATGAGGAGACCATGATCAATTTTTTAAGCCTGCCCTTTGCCATGGTCGGCTCGGACGGCTCTCCCAGTCAGGGCCGTCCACACCCACGCTTGTACGGTACATTTCCCCGGGTGATTCGCCGATTGGTGCGCGAATTGAGCGTTTTTCCAATCGAAACGGCTGTTCACAAAATGACCGGTATGCCCGCCCAACGACTGGGTCTGAAGGAAACCGGGGCGCTGCGCAAGGGTCAC
>JASFSK010000593.1:0-3723 GCA_050114455.1 Desulfobacterales bacterium
CTTCTGATTTTTCTCTATCAACTTACCCACCAGACCGGTATGGAAGAGTTTATCTACGTCTACGGTCTGGTTCCAGCCCGGTATTCAATTCCCCAGATCAGCGCTTATTTCACGGCGTTCCAACAGGTCTTTTCTCTTTTCTCCTTTATGTTTCTCCATGGTGGGTTTTGGCATCTCATCGGCAACATGTGGTCGCTTTATATCTTCGGTGACAACGTTGAAGATCGACTCGGCCATTTTCGGTATTTGGCTTTCTATATAATCTGCGGCTTGGCGTCGGGTTTATCCCATATGGTGTTAAATTTAAACTCAAATATTCCGACAATTGGCGCCAGCGGTGCCATTGCCGGTGTGATGGGGGCTTACTTTATTCTGCATCCGCGCGCTAAGATATTGACGCTGATCCCCATCTTCTTTATTCCTTATTTTTTAGAAATTCCGGCATCCTTTTTCCTTGGTATCTGGTTTGTACTGCAATTTCTCAATGCCGCCGGCAGTCATGGCCAGGCCAGCGGCGTCGCCTGGTGGGCACATATCGGTGGCTTTATTTTCGGCATCCTTTTTTTGAAACTTATGCTGACAATGCCGTCGACAGGTTCCCATGATAAAATTCGTCGTGTCACCGAACGAAAAAAGACTCCCCGTCTGCAAGTCATTCGGCCCGTCGGGTCCGGACCGGAACCTCACCTTTATGGGACGATTGTCATAACACCCCATGAGGCCATCACCGGAACACGCAAGCTGGTGAACATACCCTGGGGATTTCACAAGCGGCTATATAAGGTTTTGGTTCCTGCAGGAATGCAGGAAGGCCGCAAACTTCGGCTCAAGGGCCTCGGCAAACAGGATCCGGATGGCGTGCGCGGAGATCTGTATCTTAAGGTGTTGATTCGGGCTTAGGGCACAGATTCACATCATTGGTTTTAGGTTTCCGAAAGAATCAAACGCCAAAAATCAGCGATCACCAGCAGAGCGAGGCTCTGGCCCCTTCAAGGGGCCTTCCTTATCCCCCCAGCTGGTGGTCGCTGATTTTCGGAGTTGACTGTAACATGTGCTTTTTCTGCCTGGTCGGTCAGAAAGCCGCGGGAGACCATGATATTGGCAAGCTCCGATGTATTCTTATTCCAAACGCTCCAAAATTACCGCCCGTCCGCTCAGAATGCAAGAATGCAAATGTCTTTTAAAAAGCTTTTGCTGCGGACGTGTCAAACCGGACGGTTTATGATAAGATGCACCCTCAGTATCGGGAGCTGTACAAACGAAATAAGCAAAGGAGAACGCCATGCCGGAACAGTCAACAGAGAATGAAAGCACAGATCCCTTCAAGCCGTATAAAGGCCGGTTCAAAAGCTATGCCTCGATTCCGCAATATGGACGCGACAAAGAGGATATTTTCAAAGAGCTGTCCATCATGGCAGAGGAAGAAAATGCAAAGTGGAAAACCGGCCAGGTATCGGGGACATTTTATCATGCCGGAGAGGAGCATCGCGCGTATCTGAACAAAATATTCTCCCTGTTTTCACATGAGAATACGATTCAATTCGATCTGTGTCCGAGTATGTTCAAAATGGAAAGTGAAATCATATCAATGACGGCCACAATGTTAAATGGTGATGCCGTCAAGGATATTACCCCGGAAGACAATGTCTGTGGTACGGTTACTTCCGGCGGCACTGAGAGCATTATTATGGCAATGAAGACCTACCGGGATTGGGCTCGTGCGGAGAAGAACATTCAATGGCCTGAAATCATTGTGCCGCACACAGCACACCCGGCTTTTGACAAGGCCGGTCAGTATTTCGGTCTCAAAATGGTCCATATACCGGTGGCGCTGCCTGATTTTCGTGTTGATCCCCAGGCCGTTGAAGCCCAAATCAATGAAAATACCGTTGCAATTGTCGGCAGTGCCGGCAATTATCCCTATGGTCTGATCGACCCGCTGGATAAACTGTCCGATATTGCTCTAAAACACGATATTGGTTTTCACGTCGATGGCTGCTTGGGCGGTTTTATTCTGCCCTGGATCGAAAGGCTGGGCTATGATGTTCCTGTCTTTGATTTTCGTCTGCCTGGGGTGACCTCGATGTCTGCCGATACGCACAAGTATGGTTTTGCTTTAAAAGGAACGTCGGTCGTTTTGTACCGCAACAATAATTTGCGTCGCTATCAATATTTTAATGTGCCGGACTGGCCCGGTGGGATGTATGCCTCACCCACGACAGCCGGCAGCCGCTCCGGCGGTCTGACGGCCGCCACCTGGGCGTCCATGATATACCTGGGTGAAGAGGGCTATCTCAAAGCGGCCAAGGCGATCATGGACGTTGCCGACCGGATAAAGCTGGGTATAAAAGAGATTTCCGAATTGACGCTCATCGGTAATCCCACTTTTGTCATCAGTTTCCATTCCGACGATGTGGATGTCTTCCATGTCAATGATTTCATGAAGCGCCGAGGCTGGCGGTTTAATTGTCTGCAGCTGCCGCCGGGCATGCATTTTTGCGTTACAATGCCGCAAACTTTTGTTCCGGATATCGCCGGGCGATTGATTGCAGATTTGAAGGAGGGCGTTGTCTATGCCAAGGCAAAGGCCGGGACTGTTGCCGAAACCACCGCTCTCTATGGCCTGGCCGGTTCGGTGGAGGGCAACCAGCAATTAACCGAACTCATTTATGGGGTGTTTGATTATTTGTACGCCGTCTAGAGCGTTTGGCAGAATAACATTTTGCTATCGGCAGTTTTACAATGCTACGTTAAATAGTATTGACACGCAGCTGGTTTACTCAAAACGCTATAATACCTGACACGGGCACAATCAAGCAAAGAATTTTGACGCGGATTGATCAAAACTTTGTCATCTTATTCCTACCCGGTCGATAAGATTCATTTCTAACCGACTAAAAACATATCCAATATACTTTCCGCCGTGTTTTGGTCCGTATTTTGCTTCGTAATTGTTTGGTTTGAAAAAGAACAAGGGAGAAAAGCACGTTGAATGGTATTGATTTGGTAATTCTTGCAATTTTAACCACGACGGCAATCGTTATTGTGGGATTGGCTGCCAAAGCCTATGACATGTTGAGAAATGACTGGCGACACAAAGAAAGTTTATTGGAATTAAAGTCTCTGCCGCCAGTCGCTGAGAAAGATCACCTTTCCTTTTAAGGATAAATGTATATGATTTAAAAATCTGGTCCGCTCTTTGATCTGCAGGCTATGCGGCTTCCGGCCCCGAAAGCCTGCAACTCGGAGACGCCGGAAGCTGGCCAGGATATTTACACTCACCGATTGCTATTCCCTGTGCTCATACACATGGATATCACGCTGGGGATATGGAATGCTGACACCTTCAGCATCAAACTGCTTTTTTACCTTTTCCGTTGTGTCAAAATAAAACCCCCAGTAATCATCCGCAGATGTCCAGGCGCGTGCCACGAGATTGACGCTGCTGTCGGCCAATTCGGATACGGCAACCATGGTTGCGGGATCTTTTAGCACGCGTTCGTCTGCCGCAATAATCTCCTCAATAATTTTGCGGGCTTTATCTATGTCATCTTCGTAGCCGATTCCAAATACAAAATCCACCCGACGGGTCCCCTTCATGGTGTAGTTGATGATATTGTCTCCAGTCATTTTCGCGTTGGGCACAATGACGGTTTTGTTGTCCGGGGTTTTGAGTTGGGTCGTAAAAATCTGAATTTCTTCAACCGTGCCGGCAGTCCCCGC
>JASFSK010000594.1:0-3712 GCA_050114455.1 Desulfobacterales bacterium
CAAACTGCTCCACGGTAATCAGATCGGAATAGCGCTTTAAGGCCTTAATTTCGCTGTAATCTCCCATTTTTACAAACTGGGCAATGAACACTTTTAGACCGGCGCCTGCGGCCCGGATGGCCAATCCAATGGCCGCAGTGGTCTTTCCCTTGCCGTTGCCCGTGTATACTTGGGTGTATCCTTTCCTGCTTTTTTTGCTCTTCATAAGCTATTCAGCCTCACGCTTATTTCAGATTTTGATTCATGCAGAATATCCCTGCCATGCCGCAGTCCATCAGGCTTTTTCCCATCGTGTTTCGATAAATTCCAGGGATGATTTCAAGTTTTCAAAAGAAAAGACTTCAAGGCACGCAACGCCGTTAAATCTTTTTAATATCCTCAACACGGTAGATGCGTATGGTTCAATCAAGCGGTCCAAGGCGGTATGATCCCGACCATTTTCAATGCCATGCAAATGAAGAACCGCCGTTCTGGCCCGGTACGTATTGAAGACTTCCATTAAATTAAATTCATATACCATAAGGTGGCCCAAGTCCAGACAGATCATCAAATCTAAATCGAGAATGATATCTCCTACGATATCCAGAGGATAATCCAGGGTCTCGACGGCGATGAGATTTTGGGTCCCTATTTCTGATTTCATTTTGCTTAGATTTTGGAAAACACGATCGCGCCAGCTGTCAAGAATGCCATCGTTATAGGAATTTACTTCATATGGCAGGTGCAGAACCAATGCTGACGGGCGCAATGGTCGCACCAGTTCAATAATCCGGATCATGGTTTCCACTGCCTGGTGCTGTCGCGCCGGATCCCGGTCGGTTATGGATATATCGGTAGGGAGATGAACATTGTAGCTCAGTTCGAATTCGCCGCCCAGGCGTCCAAGTTCGTCAATCACGGTCCGGGAAGGAAGGACGTCCGCCCCCTGGCTTTCAAATAATAGAAGCTCGATTTCGTCCACAAACGGCCCCAACATTCTCACATTGGGAATATAATGATCGGGATAAATAAATGAGGTTGTGCAGATTTTAAAAGGATAGAGCCCTTTATATGATTTGGTTAAGGTAGGGTAGTTATTTATTCGATATTTCATTAAATTATTTAATTTACTATTTCTAAGTTAACCATTGCACAACCACCAGCGAAATCAACCACAAAAACGAGGTCAGAATCATGATATCGCAGGCTTTGAGGATGTGGTCGGGCGTGGATCGACCAAATCGTATGCCGATGTATGGTTTCTCGACAAGTTTTCCGTTATAGTAATTGGGACCGTTCAATTTGACTGCCAAGGCACCGGCAAAGGCCGCCTCGGGATAGCCGGCATTGGGGCTGGCGTGGTTGGCACCCTCGCAAATGGCCGTTCTCAAGGACCGTTTTCCACAGCGGGATAAAATTTGGGCTGCCAGGGCAACCACCGGCACGGTGAGTCGGGCCGGTATGAAATTAAAAAGATCATCAATTCTGGCGGAAGCCTTGCCGAATTGATGGTAGGTGTCGTTTTTATACCCTACCATGGAATCCAGGGTGTTGATCATTTTATAGGCCACAGCCAAGGGAGCGCCACCAATGGCTGCGAAAAATAACGGTGCCGTAATCCCGTCAACCAGGTTTTCGGCAACGGTTTCAACGGTAGCCCGCGCAAGCCCTTCTTCCTTATATTGGTCAATATCCCGGCCAACGATCAGGGCTACTTTTTCCCTGGCCGCCTGAACCTGGTTGTGCTGCAAGCAGTGTTTCACCTCCATGGCAGCATCAGACAACGAACGAATCGAAATGCAGAAAAAAATCAAAATAATATCAAGTGTCGTTTTAAATAATGGATGAACCCTGTGAGCGACTGATACAACCAGAAATGTCAGCAGCCATGTTCCCAGGATGAGTACAACCGCATACAGTTTGCCTGAAAGCGTTAGGTTTAAGGGGAGTCTGCGGAAAGAGGGCTCCAGCCACTCAATTGTTTTTCCCATCCAGCGCACCGGGTGGGGCAGATAACGGGGATCCCCCACAAGGATATCAAGGGCAAATGCCGCCGGCAGAATATACCAATCCGCAAACCAATCCATCTTCAGCCTGCCGCCCGCAATTCTTTTCGGCTTCTAAATTCCAGGTTCGGACTGCTGAACAGGGTATTTAGCTTGGATGCCAACAAACGATTATGTGATCGTTTTTTCAATGATATTCGAATGAATCTATCAGACAGACCCTTAATATTATTGCAGCGGCGAACGAGGATTTTATTCCAGGCCAATATCTTCCATATACGGTTTCCGGAAAAACCATCAGGCAGTTGGATAATCACAAAGGGTGCCTGACTAGTGAATAACCTCAACCGACTATTTGGTTTTAATGCTTGATAAAATTCTAGCCTTTGGTCCGCAATATAGTTTCTGGTTTCGAGAATGAATGACTCCATCAACGCTTTTTCGCTGCTGACATAGTCAATGGCCTGCTGTGCCAAACTACTGACACTCCAGGGCAAAAGATGCTTTCTGAATTTTTCGATTTGGTCCTGGGGTGCTGCGATGAATCCGATTCTTAGCCCTGGGATTCTGAAAATCTTGGATAGCGAAAGCAAAACCATCACATTGGGCAGGCCTGAATTTGTCAAAGTTTCCCTTTCGGCGTGATACACAAAATCCAGGTAAGACTCATCAATGACGAATTTATGTTGCGGGTGGCAGCGACACAGCTCGCTGAGTGCATCGCCCGGGATCAGCGCTCCGGTAGGGTTGTTGGGGTTGCATACAAACACCGTATCGACGCTTGGCAGTTTTTTACTGATCTGATCGATCCGGGGCGTGAATTCATCGGATTCGTCGGTCATATGGAAGATGTAGGGGATGCCCTGAAGGCGGCAGGCATCCCCATAGTCGGCATAGGTTGGACCGATTATGAGCGCTTTGCGAGTTTCAAGAACTCGAGGGATGGAATATATAAATTGAGTGGTTCCGTTGCCTGCCAGTAGACGATTGGAATCAACGCCAATAAACCTACCGAACCGTTTTACGGTAGTCCCGGCATCGACTTCAGGTAACCGCATGATCGAAGCCAGGTTGTCTTTCAAGTATTGCAGCAACCCGGGCGGGGGCCCCAGCGGATTAATGTTGCTGCTCATGTCAATGATGTCTGCCGGTTTGCAGTTGAGCTGCCGGGCGACGTCATAAATATTTCCGCCATGTCCGTAGATCATCCGATCCCCCCAATTGAAACCAGCAAGAACAGCCCCGTCTCCAGAACCTCGGCCATGGCGCCTAACATATCGCCGGTGACGCATCCGACCCGTCTTTTGAAATACCAAATTAATAGGACAGTTAGGGTAACAAAGCTCAGATTCAACCAGAATCCGAGCCACCCCAGAAACAGGGACATCACAACCAGTGGGGCTAGCCCCCAAAAGGCGGTTGGTTCCAGCCTTTTTTTGAAAAAATCCAAACCTGTGCCGCCGTCCGGCCGGCCATATTCCAGGTATCGCATTCCGAAAAGCATGCCGGCACGGGCGTAGGCCGGCACGATAACCAGCAACAATGCGCGATTTGCACTCAGGCCGCCAATACCACCCCATTTCAGGGCTAGGCCGAACACAATTGCCACCAGGCCCATGGTTCCCAGACGACTGTCCTTCATGATGCGCAATGCTTTTTCTCTGGGCCGCTGGCCCAAAAGCCCGTCCGCCGAATCTCCCAATCCATCCAGGTGAAAGGCACCGGTA
>JASFSK010000595.1:0-3707 GCA_050114455.1 Desulfobacterales bacterium
CGATTGAAATGATAAAGTTCCATTTTTATCGCGGCTGGAAAGCCGCTCCCACAGGCCAAAAAGACAATCGATTCAAGGCTGCAAAGATTCTTTATTTGATCAAACTGGCTGACCTTTAACTGAAACACGAAACCCTGAAAGCTAAATACCAAACACCACAACAACCAAACACAAAATAACCAAACAGCCAGCGGCCCTGCTGAACACCTGACACCTCAATTTTCTGAC
Source organism: Desulfobacterales bacterium (assembly GCA_050114455.1). Taxonomy (GTDB): domain Bacteria; phylum Desulfobacterota; class Desulfobacteria; order Desulfobacterales; family JAFDCJ01; genus JAFDCJ01. Next base: position 229 of record JASFSK010000595.1, read on the forward strand.
ACCATACGGTTAGAAAAAACCCCATAAAAGCCTATTTAAAGTCCATAACCATGAGCTCTCCCGTCAGCTGGCACATGGCTGCCACCTGCGTGATAAAATGATTTTTATCAAACTCATCCAGGCGGCCGGTGGTCGACCAGTAGGCGCCCTGGATGCCCATGGTGGCATAGGCCGGCAGATCCCATTCCAGGGCGATTTTGCCCATGCCATACCACACCCCCTGGGGTTTATTGTGAATACCGGGTTTTTCAACACTTTGGACCATTACCCGGGACCATCTATTGTCCTTGACCGCCTTAATGGCCTTGTCGATCAGCAGCGGGTCATTCCTGGTCCACAGAAATGAAGGCTCGACGTTTCCGGTGGGTGCAAACGCATTGCCGGCTTCCCTAAACTCCATCTGGCCTAAATGCTCCATGGCAACCAGCGCGACGATGGACTTCTTGTCCTCGGGATGTTTAACAAACCAATCGTGTTCGGCGTTGGCCCGTTCCATTCCCGGCATGTAATGCCGGTTGTCCAGAAAAACCATCAGGGTTCTGGGGCGCTCCGATTTTGGAAAATGAGAAAAATATGAAAGGATGCCCAGCAAGCCGAAGGCCCCGTTGTCCTGGGAAATCGATGGACCGTCGGTATGGGTTATGAGGATGATCTTTTCGTCCCGGGAGGTACCGTAATTCCGCCCGGGCAGGTATCCGATCAGCTGATAGGTCTCGCTGGGCTCGACATTGGCGATCAACGTCAGGGTGGCCGTCTTACCCCGCTTGGCATCTTCAACAACCTGATTGCCGCTGTTGCGGTCCAGATACAAAGTGGGATGATTGAACAATTTGAGCACCGGAAAGGTGTACAGACCAGCCAGCCGATCGTAGCCCATGTTGAAAACGACGATACCACCGGCGGCGTTGCTCTCGGCCAAAAAGGAATTGATTTTGATTGTCTGCCGCAGTTGCCACCAGACGTCGTAAGCCACCGAGTTGCTGGGGGATACTTTGGTAAACATGGGCGGGAAAGTTTCCGGATCAGCCAGATATTCGTGATCATTTAACGTAAACCATTTCTGATAGTCTTCCGTTAACGGCGGTGTCGGGTGCGGCGCAACCGGAACCACCACAATTTTGCCTTCATAGGTCGACATCTCCGCTTCAGGGTTAAACAGGACCAGTTCGGCCGTGATGCCCCCGGTTCCGGTCGAACCCGAATAGGCGCCATAATGGGCAACTTTGACCGACCGACCGTCTGATGTCAGCGACCAGCTGCTGTCATCCGGCCAATCTGAGGTGTACCAGCGGTTGTACGTCCATTTGTTAAAGGTGAGATCTTTGATACCATACGCCCTTAATTCTTTTTTTACGACAGAAAGAAATTTATGCCAGGATTTATTGCCAGAGTAGGTCGGGCCATATTGATCCTTGTTTTGATGCCACGCCAGCGCTTGCGAGGAAGTTATCATAAATTCAGGGTTAACGGTGGTGAGATATCTTTGGTAGTCGATGGGTGAGGTGATGTCGGCTTGCTGACCCGCACAAGCTGATAAAATGAAAATTAAGGAAATCAGAGCAGTCGTTTTTATCATCGGCTTTTCATCCTTTCTCCTTTACATGCATGACACGAATTTTGATTGTTAGAAATGCCGTCACTGCCTGCTAAGCTGCGTATTATGTACCGACCTGGCTGATGTTGTTCCAAATATGAATGGCGTAACGCGTCGGAACATGATCGACGATGGGCTCCAGCAGGACTTCGGTATAGCCTTTTCTGGTCTGGCCGATGGCATTGAATATATTTTTGAATTGGCCCTGGATTTCGTCGGTCCATTTCTCCCAGCGGTTGGTATTGTCATGGATGATCCCGTCACAGTCAATGTATTTCAGTTCTCCGACATGAAGATACATTCTGGCCGGCGGTACTTTGGCGACAATATCGCTGTTGTTGACGAAACGATAGGCATTGACATTGAAATCTTCTTTGAAATCACGGTCCCCCACACGAGGAGAACCGTAGGTATACAACCCCTGGACATTGCCGTATCGGTCAGCCGCCAGCGTTGCCAGGGCGGCACCCAGACTGTGACCGGTTATCCAGATTTTACGATTTTTTTTCTGAAGATAAGCAATATGCTTTTCAAGTTCATTCCAAACTTCATCGAGCGCGCCCTTAAACCCCCGGTGCACATTCCCTCCCTGTTCCCAGGGTTCCGGCACAAAGTTGAAATTAGCCATCCAGTCGGCAAAAATATGGCCGATGTTCGAATCCCCTTCTCTGAGCTTCGCTTCCGAGCCCCGAAATGCAACGACCGCGTATTTGTCGTTGCTGACCAGATAGCATTGGGTTGCCTTGCCATCATAATACTCAACTTCCTGAAAACCCGCCTTTTGCTTGAAATTTTGTGCGGCAAAGTCTTTGTCCGCGTACACAAGGGTTGATGCTTCAATCAGCCACCAGGCATTGACCATATCAAAAATATTGGATTCATACCGGAAGGGAAGCTGATCGCAATCTTTGAAATAATCATAATCCAGATAAGGGGGAGCAAGGTTATCCATAGTGGTTTCGTTTAAAGTTTTCTTTGCTAAATGGTCCATGATCTTGATCTCCTTTCAGGCAAACATTCATTGGCGGGTGTTGCAGAATAAACCAAGATGCAGGTATCGAAGAGGATTCTCGTACGTCATGGTTATGACCCGAATTTGGTTAAATCCAGCTATGGTAAGATAACAGGACGTGGTATGGGACCCTGTGGCAAGCCCAAAACAGCTTTAAAATGGGGCTATCCGTGACGGTTGAACGATTCGGATTCTAAGTACCTAACCGGGCATCACTCTGGCATGAAACCCGGCATGCCCGATTCTTCCCAAATCCCTAATATTATTTTAATCGGGAAAATTAAGGGTAACTTTTTCTTTGCCTTCTTTGGATTTCAATTTAACCTGAATTTCAATGCTGTCATTCCGAATACCCAGTGCCAGCGGCGTTTTGCCCTTGTCACCTTCGATATGGGTGATCTCCCGTACAGCCTCAAGAATTTTAGCACCGACCTCAGAACCCGGAGAGGGCAGCTCTGACTCTCGATATTTAGCCGTTACACTGATTTCGCCGTCATGGGAGCGGGAAATGGCAATGGTTTTAGCGTTGCTGTTGACCCCGTGCAGGGCGGTTAAGGCCAACCACTTTAAAGCGCCCTCATCCTTATCTGCTTCATTTTTTACAGTGGACATCTCTTTGAGCGGGTCGTCGGTGGCATAACAGTCGCAGAGTTCCTGAACCTTCAAATGGACATTGCGTTTTTCTTTCATGTTTGTTCCTCCTATCAGACTGGCAACATCAATTACTACCCGGCTTGTTCAAAATTCTGATAATAAACTATGCACTTTAAATCAAATTGCAAGATAGCGCATTTACCGGAAAGCAAACCCCATCAATCCTTGCCCACAGAGAGCTCAGAGAACAAAAAAGCTCTGTGTGCTCAGCGGGTCCGC
>JASFSK010000596.1:0-3705 GCA_050114455.1 Desulfobacterales bacterium
ATGCTCGGGCAACACATGCCGCAGCAAGTGATGACGATACACCGAGGCCGCCTGATAGAATTTAAAGATGGCCTTATCGCGCGCAGCGGCGGAATCCTTGCTCCTTTTTAACTTGCTGCGCTGGTTGAGCCAATCATCAGGATTATAAGAGGGAATCGGCCCGCCGGAGGCAAAAACGGCACCCTGCCGGGCAGCACTCTGCCAGGCCCTGATTCGCTCCTTTTTTTTGCCTTGTTTACCGATAATCGCCTTTACGGTAGACTGAATGGCGGGAAATTTCATCTGTCTTCCGGCCGCAAAAGCGGAATCGGTCTGGGCGACTTTGTTGAAAAAATCGTGCAGAGCACGGGCTCCCTCCAGGAAAGTCTCCGGGTTGTTTCGCAACGGGCTTGGTTTTTTAGGATATTCATAGTCGAACTTCCAAATTAAATAGGGCCGATCTGGAAATGTCACAGCAGCACCATGGCCTAAGGCACCCGAAAATGTTTCCGCAAACCATGACTTAACATTAGCAAGGAGCCCTTCTTCTCCTGGATAATTTTCTCGAAATTGTTGGGCCTTGGCTTCGATATGCTTTTTCATTCTGGCAGTGAGATCCGGAAAGATAAAGCTATCCCCATCGATCTTGTTTCTTCTCGAACTGATTCCCGAAAAGCCGTAATGCGCAAAGGTATCCGCATAAACGTGGGCAGTAATCCCGACCAGCTGCGCAGCATAGGGTTCTTTTTGTTTTACCTTGAGCAGAGTAAATTTCAGCATGTCTTTCAGGATTGGACTGTTCATCCGGCAGATGAGCCTCTCGGTGTATGAGGTGCCCTCGTTTCCGGGCAGAAAATGGAAGGGCACCCAGATTTTGCGCTGATCTTCCCGGTCGATGTTTTTCAGATTAAAGGCATGATGGGCGGTTGCTTCGGCGTCCAGGCGACCACCGTCCCTGAATTCAATGCTCTCCTTTTCAGCATTGTCATCGACGAACTGGGCGGCTGTGGCAATGGTTTTGGCTTTCTCCTTGGTCAGGCCTGCGGCGCGCGCCATGGCATAGGTTCCGTAATAATGCATATCAACTTGCATGGTCAAACCTCCTTTCAACTTTGAAACCATAACGTTTCATGTCAATAAACAGTTCAATCACCCGCGGCCTCTGAATGGGGAAAATTGAAGAATTGAGGAATTGAGGAATTTATAGTTTGGAAATGTATCTTAACACAGGTGCTCGTATATGAAGAAATGTATTATTTCATTACAGGTTATTGAGTAAATGGAAATATATTCATATCGGTCTTCCGCAGGCATTGTGTTTTCTTTAGACAGAAACGGTGCTGGTGTCAATAAAGATTCGAAAATTTATTGACCTCAGACCGGCGCAAACCCACGCACAAAACAGAATATTGTTAAAATGATGCTCATGTCCGTCTGCGCACGTCCGCGGCTATCGAGGCTTCCGCCTCCAAACCGCCATAACCTGTACACCTCGCGCTTTCATGGCCTTGACCCGCAATCCCCTTTCTGACATACTTTCATCATGAAAAGCACCATCCGGGTAAATCAAAAAAGGTCTAGAAGACAAACAGCCATCGAAAACCAAATTCGCCGCTTGGATAATCGCATTGCAGATCTGCTTGCTTTCAGCCGGCGACTGTCTTGGTGCCGTTTGATTATCTTCCTGATCGGCGGTGCAGTGGTTTTTGTTTCTTTTTTCTGGGTCAGCGAAAAATTAGCCGGATGGGTTGCCGCCGGCGCAGCGATCGGTTTCAGCGTCACTGCCTGGTACCATTACCGCCTCGGAAAGGGGATCCGAAAATTCCGGATCTGGAAGGAAATAAAAAAATCCCAGATTGTGCGGATGACCCTGGATTGGGAAAAAATTCAGCAATCAGTTTTGCAGCCCCCCCTTTCCGAATTGCCTTTTGAGAAGGATTTGGATATCACCGGCAGCCGATCCCTCCACCAGCTGATCGACATTTGCATTTCACGGGACGGCAGCCGAAGATTGGCGGCCTGGTTATTGCAAAGAATTCCCGATCGCAACGCTACTCTGAAGCGGCAAAAACTCATCCGGGAGCTGGTGCCCCTAACACGATTTAGGAACCGACTGCTGTTAAATTTTCGTCTGGTTTCGGGGGCGCAGCTGGACGGAAAAAAATTATTGAAATGGCTGCAGGCGTCACCACCCCGGAAAAACATCAATTGGCTGACGGCCGTGTCGCTTGTTTTAGCCGCTTTAAATTTAATCCTTTTTCTGTGGCACAAGCTCGGAGATATTCCACCCTTCTGGATGCTTTCATTTTTCATTTATATCGTCTTTTATCTTTCCAACCTCAAGCTGCTCAAACACTTGTTTGAAGTCATTGCCCAGCTGGACGACGAGCTCAGCAAATTCAGACAAATTCTACGATTTTTAGAGACCTATCATTACGGTGAAAACTGCCAACTGAAGGAAATGTGCGCTCCGTTCACAGAACTTGAAGCATTGCCCTCCCGGCAGCTCCGAAACATTAAAATCGTTTCCACAGCCATTGGCCTGCGGATGAATCCCATCATGGCCATCTTTTTGAACATCGGTTTTCCCTGGGATTTCTTTTTTGCTGCTCTCATACAGCGCTATCGAAACGTCCTTATCGATCGGCTGCCTTTGTGGCTTAATGCCTGGGAAAAATTGGAAGCATCGATTTCCCTGGCCGATTTCGCCTATCTGAATCCGGAGTATTCATTCCCCGAACTCATCTCCGCCGGGGATATCGGCGATCAGGCTGTTTTTGCGGCACATGATATGGGCCACCCGTTAATACCAGCCGCTGAGAAAGTCTGTAATGATTTTTCTTTGGACGCCCGGGGTCAAGCGGTTATCATTACCGGATCCAACATGTCCGGTAAAAGCTCTTTTCTAAAGACGATCGGGGTTAATCTTTGCCTGGCCTATGCAGGGGCTCCCGTCAATGCAAAAAGTTTATGTTCGTCCTTGTTTCGCGTCTATACCTGCATAAAAATAAACGACTCCATCATTGACGGTTTTTCATTTTTCTATGCCGAGGTCAGGCGCTTGAAAACCTTGCTGGATGCGTTGCGGGCGAGTCATCCGCTCCCGCTTCTATTTCTGATCGACGAGATATTCAAAGGCACCAACAATCGCGAAAGATTGATCGGCAGCCGTTCCTATATCCGGAGCCTGATCGATCAAAACGGTACCGGCTTGATTGCCACCCATGATCTGGAACTTGTCAAACTGGCGGACTATTTCCCTCAAATCAGCAACTGTCATTTCAGGGAAGATGTGGTGGACGGCAAAATGGTTTTTGACTACAAATTGCGTCCGGGCCCCTGCCCGACCACCAATGCACTGAAAATTATGCGTATGGAAGGATTGCCGGTGGATTGAAGGCGCTATGCGCCTCGCTTTTAGCCTTCCAATTACTTGACAACCTCATGTCCAATCGGTTAATAGGAATCTGCTTTTTTAAATCGCTTGATATTCATTTTAATACCTGGTTTTTGCACGCGTCGGAGGCTTTCACAGCGCGCCAAGATTCAGGCAATAACCCATCACTAATGAAAGGAGAAAAAACGAATCGAAAAGCTTTGACCGTATTGGCCCTGGTTTTGATATCAATTTTCCTGGTCACATCAGCCCTTCAGGCAGAGCAAAAATTCCTGCGAATGTTCTCGGGCCCCGAAGGCGGTTCCTGGTATCCCCTCGGCTCGGCCATG
>JASFSK010000597.1:0-3703 GCA_050114455.1 Desulfobacterales bacterium
TGATGGAATTAGTTATACGACCGGCGCATGGCCCCCAGATCCGACAAAATCAACCCTCGTATTTATCCATGGCGCCGGCGGGTCGAGTGCTTTCTGGTCGGGACAGGTTCAGGACCTGGCAGCAAGCTTCAATACGATTGCCGTTGATCTTCCCGGCCACGGCCGTTGCGGAGGGGACGGTAAAGCCAGTATTAAGGACTATGGCCAGGTGGTGGTCGATTTTGTCAATCAGGTCGGTTTCCCAAAACCGATCCTCTGCGGGCTGAGCATGGGTGGCGCTATCACCCAACAACTACTGATTGACTATCCCGACCGATTCGAAGCAGGCATTCTAATCAGTACAGGTGCAAAACTGAAAGTTGCTCCAATCATTTTTGAGAGTATCGAGAATGAATATAAGGGATTTGTCGAGATGATGGGAAAACTGGCCGCTTCCCCAAAAACAGCCCCCGGTCCGGTGCAAATATTCAGCAATGATTTGGCTGGCTGCAACCCTACAGTTACCCATGGTGATTTCCAGGCCTGCAACGGTTTTGATGCTCTTGAACGGCTGTCTGACATCAGCGTTCCGGTTTTGGTTGTGAGCGCACAGGAAGATAAACTAACACCACCCAAGTATGCAGATGTGCTCGAGAAGGAAATCAAGGATGTCTCGCGTGCTCACATTCTGGATGCCGGGCACATTGTGCCGCTGGAGAAGCCTGCTGAAATAAATGCGGTCATACTTGAGTTTTCCAGACGAAACGGACTCTAAAGGAACAGAAATGAGGGATTAGCGCTTAGAAGACCACTTCTGTTTCTGTGTACGTTCGGTGATCATCACTCCGGCCGGGTCAGGTGTAAAGCGGTTTCTGACACGAAGGTTCCGTTGTGCTTGCGTATCAATATGCCCGGATAGTATTTTTGAAGAGGTACATATGTCTGAACAGTCTCGACGTGAGTTTATTATTGAGCTGAGCATGGGAATCGGTGCCGTCTGTCTATTATCCCTTCCTGCATTTGCAGAAGGTCCCTGTTCGGTAAATCACCCCATCATACCGCCCAATAAAAATTTAAAGGGCCAATGTCCCAATTGCGGCATGGTCCGCCCCATGTGGGCGCGAACATGGATGACATTTGAAAATTCCGAAGGCAAATTTCAGGTCTGCTCATTTCACTGCCTGGCAGAAATGGCATTAAAAGCCGGCGAGGATCCCCGCAATGTCAAAGTGGCCCTGTATAAAGACCCGGACACAATGATTCCGGCCGAACGCGTCCACTTTGTGGTAGGATCCAGGGCCAGGGGTACCATGACCATGACCAGCAAGCTGGCGTTTGCATCGAAAGTGGAGGCCGATAAATTTGCCGAATCCTGCAGCGGGAAGGTCATGGATTTCAAAGACACCCTGGAAATTGCCAAAATCGGTATTCAAAAAGAAAACAAGATGATTGTCAAGAATCGGCTGGAAAAAGGCAAAATTGTCGAACCGGTGGATAATAAGGAAAAATGCCCGGTGTGCGACATGTATCCCGCCAGGCACCCAAAAAATAAATGCCAGATACAAACCAGGGATAAAACTGTCTATCATTTCTGCTCGACCCAGTGCCTCTTTAATTTCTTGGAGAATTCCGCAAAATATGCCGGAAAAGAGGTACAGCCATTTTTTATCTGGGTGGTCGACTTCAACAGCGGCGACTGGATTGGCGGCAAAACCGCTTATTACGTGGTTGGTTCAGTTAAAAAGGGGCCGATGGGTAAGGAAGCTTTTGTGTTTGACAAGATGACGGACGCTAAAAATTTTGTCAAAACCAACGGCGGCAAGGCCATTATCTTCAGCGGGGTGACTTTTGCTAAAATTATGGCATAGCCTGCTAAGTGAATCTGTTTTCATGATGCTGACATATCTCATCACCACATAATGTTACCAAAAAGTTTAAGTAGATATTTGCCCTCCTAATTTTTTAACATCTGCTACATAATCGAAATCTGACTACCCCTTCAAATTCCCATATAACATATTGAAAATATTTGTATAATAGTTTTTCTACGGTCGGCAAATTGTTGGCAAGAATATTGCAATTTGAATTTTTGTGTTTGTATTCAATTCGTGTTTGTTATAACCAATGAGGCTTTTTGGAGAGCAATCATTATCAAACAGATCGATTGTTTCACGAAAAGGAGTAAAATTGAGACCCAGGATATTACTATTTGAAGATAATGACAACCTCCGCTTCACCCTTAAACTTATCCTCAGAGATAAGGGATTCGAAGTTTTTACTTTTTCGGACCCCAGGATGTGTCCAGTATTTGATGCAGCCAATCACAGTTGTCCCGAGGATCATGCATGCGCCGATATAATCATTTCAGATCTAAACATGCCAACAAAAACTGGATTAGAACTTATTAATGAGAGGCAACGGAAAAAATGTAAAGTAAAATATCGAGCGCTCATGTCAGGAGACTGGACCGACTCCGATCTAAAATATGCACAGGAGCTTGGCTGTCATATACTTCATAAACCCTTTGAAATAAATGAAATGTTACAGTGGCTCGATGACTGTATTAAAAATATCAATCCTGAGAGGAACTTATCGAGTTTACTGGCAAAACCAAATCAAACATCAGATTAGTCAACCAAGGCGCTCTCCCGGGCATCGGTGAAACCGAAAACCGCAAACTGTACAAAAAGTATATGTTATTTCAATTAATTCATTTGTGGTTAAAAAAATAGGGTGGGCGCGGCCTGCAGTCCGGTTCTCATCCACTCGTGCTCAAGAAATCATCCCTCAGATACTCGGGATTGGGATAGGTATAAAATCCCTTACCGGTTTTGACCCCCAGTTCACCGCGATCCACTTTTTGTTTGAGCGCCTCCGGCGGATGGTCTTTGGGATCTTGCGAATTGCGATAGTAGACCATCTCGATGTCATAGATCACATCCAGTCCGACGCTGTCCATCAGTCCGAAGGGCCCGTAGCGATCTTCATTGCCGGTAAATTTCATCCAGGCCCGGTCCACGTCCCGAAAGTCCACATAGTCATTGGCCCACATGTACAAAACCTCGCGTTTGACGGCCCGCCATACCCGATTGAAGCAGAATCCCAGCAATTCTTTTTTAACTCTTAATGGAATACAGCCCAAAGACCGCACCCAGCGAACGCCCTGCTCGATGACCTCGGGAAGGGTCCGGGTGCCTCCCATGACATCGGTCATATTCATTCCATGAAGCGCCATATAAAAATGAAGATTAAGACAGCGCTCAGGACGTCCACTGCTTTTTTCCAGGTGGGACACGGGAATCGACGAACTGTTGGTGGCCAGAACCGTACCGGGTGACGTCAGCTCCCCCAGTTGCCTGAAGACCTCACATTTGAGCTCAAGGTTCTCGGGAACAGCCTCGATCACCAGGTCGGCGTCTTTGACCGCCTGATCGAGATCTGATACCTGCTTGATTCGCTGACCGCACGCTTGCCACCGGTCCAGAGCAATAAAAGGTTTGATTTGTTTGGCTTTGATATCCGCCTGCTGTTTGGCCATCATGTCATCAAACGCCCCGGGCTTCTGATCGAAAATCGTGACGTTATAGCCTGAGTTGGATGCCAGCAAGGCAATTTGGAAACCCAGGGTGCCGGTACCGACCACTGCGATCTTCTTGAAAGTTTCGGTCATTGGATGCTCTCCTTTTTTTACAATTAATGGGTACCACTCAATTCAGTTTAACGT
>JASFSK010000598.1:0-3699 GCA_050114455.1 Desulfobacterales bacterium
CCTCAAATATATATTTCTGAAATACGGGCGCGCCGCTGACCGGAAGGGTAACGCCAAACACCGTATAAACCCCCGAGGCCACAAAATAGTGACCGATGCTGATGGCCTTTTCGCTCATCCACTCCGGTGCACTTCCGGCCGCCGGCAGTTCGCTGATATCGCTGCCCAACCCGCCGGCTTTGACCACCTCCGTGGCGGCCAGCAAAATCCGGCTGTTGTCCACACATGACCCTAAATGAAGGACAGGTGGAATACCGACGGTTTCACACACCTCTGCCAGGCCGGGCCCACAGAACACCTTGGCGGATTCCGGTGTCAGAAGACCTTCCATGGCGCAGGCAATGGCGTTGCACCCCGTCGTCAGAACAATCACGTCATTTTTGATCAGCTCTTTGACAATCCGAATGTGGCCCTCGTTGTGTTTCGTCCTGGCGTTGTTGCAGCCCACGACACCGCCGATGCCCCGAATTCTGCCGTTGATAATGTTGTCGTTTAAGGTGTAGTAGGAGCCGCGAAAGGTGCCGCCCAGATGATATTCGGTAGACTCAACCCCGAAACCGGCGACGATAGGAGATTTTTGCTTAGGAATCATTACTTCGGATCCCCTGTTTTCAAAGTTATCAATGGCCAGTTTGACGATTCTTTTGGCATCTTCCAGGGCATGATGTTCATCAAATTCGATATGGATGACGTTTTCCTGTTCCATCCGGGCAATGGGGTGGGTGGTGATCAATTTGGTGTGAAAGCACTTGGCCACATTGGCCAGATTCTGGAATATGCACTGGATGTCGACCACCATGGCATCACAGGCCCCGGTGATGATGGCCAGCTCCTGTTGGAGAAAGGTTCCGCACAGCGGCACACCATGACGCTGCAACATTTCATTGGCCGTGCAGCAAATGCCGGAAAGCTGGATACCTTTGGCCCCTTTGGCTTTGGCATATTCATCCATTTCTTTGGTTTGGGCGACTGCGACAATCATTTCGGAAAGTACCGGTTCATGACCATGAATCACAATGTTGACCATGTCTTCTTTCATGACACCGAGGTTGGCTTCAGAAGCAACCGGATAGGGCGTACCGAAAAGGATGTCTTGCAGTTCGGTCGCCAGCATGGAACCGCCCCAGCCGTCTGCGATAGCGGCACGGGTACCTTGTTTCATCAGGTTTTTATAGTCCTGATCCACGCCGATGTGAGTCCGGTGCATGATTTCAACAATTTCCCGGTCGATATTGCGCGGCAAGACCCCCCGCTTCTTCCAGATTTCATAGCGTGCTTGGGGTGCGCGTTTGGCAAAAAGAAGTTCACCCTCGGCCTTGCCCCATTCATTCAGGGCCTTTTCACCGACTTCTACCGCGATTTCATCGGTATCCCGATCGAGCTCTTTGCCATCTAATTCAACGGTTGTATCAACCCCCAGAGATTTAGCCACTTCAATGAGTTTGCGCGTATCCTTAATTTTATAGGCATCGGTTTCTTTTCTGGCAGCCGACATAAATACTTCGGCGACGGAACGCCCGTGATCGGAATGGGCGGCGGCACCACCAGCAATCATTCGGATAAAATTTCGGGCCGCAATCGTATTTGGGGTTGCACCGCAGATACCTTTGCGGGTATCCTCCCCTTCGATGCCGCCTTTCGGAAGGGGCAGCCGGCAGGGGCCCATGCCACAGTTTTTGCAGCATATCCCCTGGGTGCCGATGTTACAGGGCTTCATCGTAACCGCCCGATCAAAGGCAGTTTCGACGCCAAGTTCTTGTGCACGTTGAATCATCAGCTGACTGGCTGGATCGATGGTGACCGCCATTGGATCAGCCAATTTCTTAGCCTTGGTCTCCTTGATTTTTTTTTCTGCCGCCATTAGGTCCTCCTGTTATTGAAGCGTTTTGGAACGCGGATAAAATTTTTCTTGAGGTTAAGCAGATAATTTAAAGCTCAAATGCAATAGCCGAGACTTTTGAGAAAGACTTTTCTCACCGGAATTTACAGTGAATAAATCTCCATAATCGAGAGTAAAGCATGATTTATGCCACTATCCAGTAAAACAATATTTTCAAATTAATTCTATTGGTTATTAGAGTTTTTAAGGGAAAGCATTATGGAGGCGAATAAGAATTTAGAAAAATTTCGAAACTTCTTTCGCAAAATTTCGAAATCTTCAGGAAATCGACCATATGAAAACTTGGAAAATAATGAAAAAGTCCATTTTTGTTAAAAATTAATTGGGTGTTATTCATTATTAATCAGCGACCACTAGCAGAGTTGGGGGTATGAACAAGACCCCTCGAAGGGGCCAGAGCTTTGCTCTGCAGGTCATCGCTGATTTTTGAAATTGTTTCAGAAGAGCAAAATCCATTCTTGTATTTCATTGATAGTAGAAGTATATGGTGGAGGGATCATCATACTCTCATAACGAATAACAAATAACCTTTAACGCCTAATTGAGCTTTTTTCTCTCATTTAGGGGACAACTGAACACCATCTTGGATAAGATATTATCTAGTGACATCGTTTTACCGACTCCCAAAGGAGACGTGCGAATTCGTTCCTTTTGCAGTCCGGAAAAAATTCGCAAATGCACCTTTGATCGCCAGTTTGCATTCCATGCGCATTATAAATCCCTTTACACCAGCCGTGAACTTCTGGAAAAAACTGCTGAGCAACCCGATGCGAACATCGTTCTGGCTCTGGCCAAGCAAAACCACATCATTGGATACGCCGTCTTGGCTTACCCCGATCCGGGGGAGCGGTGGGCTGATTTGGGACCAGAAATTATGATGGAGGTTAAAGCCATCGAAGTTTGTCGAAGTTGGCGTTCTCTCAAGATTGCACCTGCCATTTTAAAGACGCTGGTTGCGTATCCGAAGATCGAAGCAAAGATTGTCTATATGGTTGGATATTCCTGGACCTGGGATCTGAAGGGCAGCGGAAATACAGTTCAACAATATCGTACTAAACTCATCAAGCTCTTTGAAACTCAAGGGTTTGAGATTTACCAGACCAACGAGCCAAACGTTTGCCTGAAACCTGAAAACGTATTCATGGGCCGGGTGGGTAAAAATATTACTCAAGCGATACGAGACCGGTTCAAATGGTTGAGATTTGGCCTTTCTCCCTGGTCGTGGAAAATATAAAAATATTCGGTAGCCTTAATGTTGCTTCTTTCTAAACATTGGTAGACTGTTTTTGGGTCACAAGAATAGTTCCTGATTATTTGGCCGATGCTCTTTCTGCCTACCCCGGTACCGGCAAACCTCTTCCCTATCAGTTCAGGTGTCCAGACCGATCCAGACGTTATAGTAAGGAACAATAGGCCGGAGAAAAGGTGTAAGTTGCCCCACTGGACCTTCTTTAGTCCCAAAAAGTTCCACTTAGTCCAGTCCGCCACCCGCCCATGAGGTTCTATGTACAGGATGATAGCGGTGAGCAACAGAAAAATAAAATTTACCAACGAACACAAGGATGTAAATGCCCGACCGCGCCAGTTTCTGTTACCCATTTGATTTTTTATCTATTGCTTTTTTCAGCGTCAATTTATTTTTTCCTTTACATCTCTCGTAGCAAACCTGATCCATAAGCTTCTTTACTAAATGAAGCCCTATCCCACCGATACGACAGTTTTCAATATCTCGTGAAGGTACGATCTTTTTAGTTTCAAGAGGATTAAAAGGGATACCGTCGTCTTCGACACACAGATTC
>JASFSK010000599.1:0-3690 GCA_050114455.1 Desulfobacterales bacterium
CGAAGCAATTACAATATTAGAAAATCCTAACGGTGCCGCATGGGTCCGCTGAATAGTGCAAAACTGACAAATGACAGTGGCTTCCAAATTACGATGGAAACGATTAATGGCAACATCCGATCGCATCGACAAATTTAATTCTAAGATGAGCGGCAAGACGCTTTTTCCTTCTGCCATTCATGAAACTGCCGTAATAAGTAAAGTGGATTCATTTCAATTTCATTCCCCACATCGAAACGATAACCAACCACTAATAGGTAAAGCTGCGCCAGATCATTTCGCTGACATAAGGAAAAGCCGGGAGCCATTACAGAAATCGCCCCGAATTATTTACATAAAAGAAAGGTATCTCAACATGTTAAAAAAAGATCTTATTATGCGTAACCCATTGGGAATGATGGGTTATGATAATAACGAAATTCTTAATGCTGGGGAATTCGGGGCTGTGCTGGCCCGTGCCGGAGTGGGGAAAACGGCTTTTTTGGTCCAACTATCGTTAAACGCTCTGCTCCGGGGAAAAAATGTGCTCCACATAAGTCTTGAAGACCCTGTCAACAAGGTCAGTCTCTGGTACCAGGAGGTTTTTAATCTTATAGCGGAACAATATCAAGTAGACCAGATCAATCAACTTTGGGAATCTTTGTTACCGCATCGCTTTATCATGACCTTTAGGGTGGAAGGCTTCAGTGTGCCGAAACTCAAGGAAAGATTGTCCGATCTAATGGAACAGAATATATTCTCGCCTCAAATGATCATTGTCGACGGGTTTCCGTTCGATAAATCGGTCCATCCATCCTTATCCGAACTTAAGAGTCTGATAGAAAATTATCAAATGCCTGCCTGGTTTACCATCAGGACTCATCGTGACGAAGAGCACGGCCCGGACGGTATCCCAAGGCAGCTGAATCAGCTTTCCGATCTGTTTGAGATCGCCATCCAACTTCTTCCAGTAGGTAAGGAAATCCACGTCAAGGTTACCAAAGGCGCAGAATCCTTTTCAGAGCAGATAGATCTGCGGTTGGATGCATCAACCATGCTGATAAAGACAAGCTGATGACCAATTGATTTTTCCTAATAATAAAACACAAAGAGGCTTGCCTTTCCAAGCAAGCCTCTAATTTTATTTAAAATGGAGGCGGCATCCGGATTTGAACCGGAGAATAGCGGTTTTGCAGACCGCCGCCTTACCACTTGGCTATGCCGCCAAAAAAAATGGAGCGGGAAACGGGATTTGAACCCGCGACTTCGACCTTGGCAAGGTCGCACTCTACCACTGAGTTATTCCCGCTCAGCTAAAGGGTATCATTTATCTATTTATCATCTTCTTGTCAACAAAAAAGGTTAATTTTGAAGAAGTCTTCGAAACTTAATAAAGTAGTCCGCACCGGACCAGATGGTAAACCCAAGGGCACCCCATAAGAAGAATTGCCCTACGGGTTCTGGATCAATGCCAAGAAAAGGGTAATGAATCAACAGTGGTATAATTGCCGCAATTTGGAAACCGGTTTTATATTTTCCTAGATTCGATGCCGATACGTCTTCACCTCTTTCCGCGACAATATTTCGCAGCCCTGTCACCGCGATTTCACGCCCTATAATAATACAGACAATCCAGGCAGGCACCCAGCCTAGAGACGTCAGCATGATAAAAGCAGAGGACACCAACAGCTTGTCTGCGACCGGGTCCATCACCTTGCCGAGAGTGGACACCAGTCCCCGCGTTCTGGCAATGTATCCGTCCAGATAATCTGTAATTGCAGCGACGCTGAAAAAAAATGCCGCCAGAAAGGTGCATATCCGGTTTGGGAACAGCATCAGGATAACAATTATCGGGACAGCGATAACGCGAAATAGCGTCAATGTGTTGGGGTGACTAAGAATATATTTTTCCTCAGTTTTTACGGAATTGAAAATTTCATCAATTGGCCGATTTATTCGTTAGCTTGCCGGGAGTATAAGCCAGCTATTTTTTTTGGTCTGTATGGGCAGCGAGGTATTTTTCTTTACACTGATTGCTACAAAAATAAAGAATTTTTCCGCCGAAGTTTAAAGGTATTCCATTTCTTTTGGCGAAATAAGCCTTACAAAAGGGATCTTTTATCATAACATCCGCAACTTCCGGGGGGGTGTCGCTTGCTACCGAGTTCGAGGATGATGAGGATGGGAACATCCATGACTTTAATAGGCGATAAACAACGTATAAGATGATTAAAAAGATGATGATTCTGAACATTTATATTCAGTTATCCTTTGCCCATCGGCATCAATGGTATCCAACAAGGATTGCATGGTCCTTTGAAAAACGGGATGAATTATGTCGGGATCTATATCACATATAGGCTTTAATACAAAGCGCCTTTTGTGCATTCGGGGGTGGGGAATCTCTAAATGTTTGGTGTTCACCACCATTGTATTGTAAAGTATAATATCCAGATCAATCACTCTGGGTCCAAACCGCACCGTATCTGATTTACGGCCGGCTTCTCGCTCGATTCCCTTGAGTGTCACCAACAAAGCGAATGGATCGAGTAGGGTTTTAATTTTGACGACGTAATTGACAAACCAATCCTGATCCCGATAGTCAACCGGTTCGGTTTGATAAATACGAGACTGATCGATCAAACGACAATTTCGGGAGTTCGTTAGGGCGGCAATCGCCTTGCGGCAATTTTGGAGTTTGTGGCCCAGGTTGGAGCCAACGCTGATAAAGGCAGTCTGGTCGTCCATCGGCCTAAGAATTCAAAGCATCCTGCCCCAATTGGGCGGAATAGATAATGCGGGCGTCACCTTCGAGATAAATATTTTTGAAGGTGCCGCCATCATTGGTAAAATGTATCGTCAAGGCTTCACCGCTGCGGGTTACCAGGTTGATGGGAGATTGTAATTGTGTTTTACAGGAAGCGATTATTGCCGACGCGATAGATCCGGTCCCACAAGCCAATGTTTCGTTTTCAACCCCACGTTCGTAAGTTCGAATAGCCAACTGTCCCAATTTTTTTTGACAAATAAAGTTGACATTGGTACCGGCTGGTGCAAACGCATCATGAAAACGTATTTCCCTTCCCACTCGATATACATCTATTTCTTCAATATTTTGGTCCATAATAACCACGTGGGGAACACCGGTATTGACGCTGCTGACCATCACAGGTCCATTTTCTAGCTCAATTTTGTAATCCAAACACAATTCAACTGGATCCGGCATTTGAACTCTCACCCGGTCACCTTTCACCTCTGCGCTGACAACACCGGCATCAGTCTCAAAGCACAAACTTTTTCCGGCAATCCCGATTACATGGGCAAATCGAGCTGCACAACGTGCTCCGTTCCCGCACATCTCCGCAAGACTGCCGTCGGAGTTAAAAAAACGCCATTTAAAATCAGCCTTGTCCGAAGGCTCGATCAGTATAAAGCCGTCGGCACCGACGGACATTTTTCGGCGGCAAATCCGGCGGATAAAGCTGGTCAATCCTTGATTTTCGACTACCGTTGTCTGATTGTCAACAATGATAAAATCATTGCCGCTTCCGCTCATTTTGTAAAAACGAATTGGTTTCATAATTTAGGCTCTTGATCAGCTAAGGACTACCTCCGCCGCTAATGTATAACCGTCTTAAGATACGAATCAAATTGAAGATAAGGTCTCGATAAACGGAGGCAATGACTCCCCTTTTGTTAAATCCGAATAAC
>JASFSK010000600.1:0-3687 GCA_050114455.1 Desulfobacterales bacterium
ATGAGTTTCACCGCCTCAAGGACGCTCTGATGCTTTTCAAGCAGCTTAGGGATGCCCATCCAAATATAAAAGTATTTGCGAGCGGTTCATCGTCGATCGAGATACACTCTCATCTCAATCAGTCCGCCGTTGGACGTGTTCGTCGCACAAGAATATTCCCGCTTTCATTCCCTGAATGGTGTCAGGAAAAAATCGACATCCCCATATTTGACCTTGATCCGGAAAAAATGATGCCTCCAAGGCAAAAAAAGCGTCTCGATGGCTTTCTGGACGAGTTTCTGGTATGGGGTGGAATGCCGGAACCAGCTGTTTTATCGGATAGCATGGAGAAACGAGAGGTATTGAATGAGATATGTTCCCTGTATCTTGAAAAGGATGTACGAAGCCTCCTGCGAGATGAAGAAATTCTGCGGTTTAACGAATTCATACGCCTGATGTGCCTTCAACTCGGTCAGATGATGAATAGAAGCCGATTTGGCGCTCAACTCGGTATCTCATCCCGTCAAGTTGAAAAGCAGCTAAAGGTGATGGAGCATACATTTGTTTACAGACCGATCACCACCGATTATGCTAATCCTACCAAGCGCCTGGTCAAGTCTCCCAAAATCTATTGGTATGATAACGGTATCCGAAACGCTCTTGTGAGAGACTTTCGAAGAATAAAAGAACGACCGGACGGCGGAGCGCTTCTTGAGAACCATATTTATTGTGAACTCGATAAATCAGCAGGTGTGGATATCGACATCCTCTTCCATCGTACGCAGGATAGACAGGAAGTTGACTTCGTCCTTGAAAGAGATCGTCAAAAACTATTAATTGAAGTCAAATCATCGCTCGCTCGCGACACAATTCCCCGTGCAATCCACGAAATGCTTAATCGCGAAGACGTTTTGGGCGCCGTAATACTGAACTACCGTATTCACAAAAAACGCAAGATAAATAAAAAGCCGGTCATGTTTTTACCGATGTTTTTGGCCCACAGTCTCCCCAATTTCCTCCGCAATCTTGCGTGAATCATGCGAAAGATAGGAAGGTGCTTCCGGCTTTGATTCGTACAGCGCCTTAAATCGCTGGTAATTGGCAGATACAAACCCCTGCGAAACGGAACACTTGGGAACCGACTCGAAGCGTTGACAAAATTTATCGGGTATGAGATGGAAATTCGTACCTTTTCGAACCTTTTGTCTGCCACTAAATTCCGGAGAAAAAAACGTATTTCTCGCCAGGAGGCATTATTCACCGTGTTAAAAAAATGGAATTTTTAATGTCAAAGACACCGTTCTAACAGCGGTTTTGGGACAACTTTCACGCCAACTCCCAACAACTGCTTCTCTGAATGAATAACAACCGGAAGACGCATCCGCTTGAAAAACTGTAAATTAAGCCATCCATGCGGGGCTGCAAAGAAGGCCCCGCTAAAATAGCTTCCTTTTGTTATCCAACAAAAAAGGAGCCACGGCATCGGATTCGGACCTCGACACTTCGGCAATTGACTTAATTTTCGTCACATCCCCCATTTCAACTGCCGCTTTGATGGTTTCAGTCGCCTTTTTGATCAGTTCGGGCGGGACTGATTACCCCAAAGTGAAATGTCCAAGTAATTCTTTTCATTCCATTTAACACTATTCCCTGTTATCATTGCATCGATTCTGAGAACTCTCGAAGAACCCAAGCAGTTTGCTTGATGAAGGTCAGATCAACCGTCATATACCAAATTAAAGCAAAAAAGGATAAAATGTTATGAATAAAGAAGCGATCAACAAATGGGTATTGCTAGTGTTGGTGATATTAATATCAGCTCTTTTTTTATCGATGATTCGTCAATTTTTGATGGCAATATTTCTGGCAGCCATAATTTCGGCGCTTTCCTATCCCCTTTATAACAGCTTGAAGAAAAGATTCCGGGGAAAGTCTGCGCTCGCCTCCATGACAACTGTCATTATCATTGTATGTGTCATATTTATTCCGCTGGCCGGATTGATAGGAATTGTTACGGCTCAGGCGATCAAGGTCGGCGAAACTGTCACCCCATGGGTAGAACAGCAGCTCTCACAACCGGATGCAATTTCCAATGCGCTGAAATCTATTCCATTTATCGATGAAGTTGAACCTTATACAAATTTAATCATGAAAAAAGCCGGAGACCTGGTCAGCAGGATAAGCGGTTTTATCATTAACAAGCTTTCGAAGGTCACCCTGGGAACGGTCAATTTGGTAATTATGTTCTTCATAATGTTATACTGTATGTTCTTTTTCTTAATTGACGGACGAAAAGTACTCGAGAAAATCCTGTATTATCTACCATTGCAAGACGATGACGAGCGACGCATGCTTGATAAATTCACCTCAGTGACTCTTGCCACCCTGAAAGGAACCCTGGTAATCGGCTTCCTGCAAGGTGGACTGGCTGGCTTGGCATTTGCCTTAGTCGGTATACCCAGTGCCGTATTCTGGGGTACTATCATGGCTGTATTTTCGATTATCCCCACTGTCGGATCGGCTCTTGTCTGGGGGCCGGCCGCAATTATTCTGGTTGCAACCGGTCATATGGCTAAAGGCATCGGGCTTGCTATTTTTTGTGCCGTTGTGGTCGGCAGTTTGGACAACCTCCTTCGTCCGATTCTGGTCGGTAAAGACACCCAAATGCATGAATTGATGATCTTGTTTGGTACCCTGGGAGGCATCTTGATGTTTGGAGTTTTCGGAATGGTCATCGGACCGATCGTGGCAGCATTATTTGTAACCGTTTGGGAAATCTATGGTGTGGTGTTTAAAGATATATTACCGGCTGTGAAGATATCTGACGCTAAATGACGATTAGGCTAGTTTCCATCTAAGCGGCAAAATATATTCCGTTCGTCCGTATAACCTCAAAAGCTGAAATCATCGCCGTTATGTTCGTGTTTTAATTATGTTGTTGAAATTTACTTCTGTATAGATGAAGTCATAAAGATGTTCCCTCAGTCCCTTCAACACAGCGATACACATATGTTTCTATGATGCTCAAAAGCGTGATTTGCTCTTCTATGGGCAACCCTCATAACTCTTTGAGAATTAAACCCCTTTCAGCTTCATTCGGCAAACATTATGCATCGCTCTTCCTAACGGGTCTAAAAAAACAATATCGGTTTTTTAATTTCGATAAGCATCTGGATAAATATCTGTCCAATCGCGTCGTACCAACAGCAATATAAAATCAGAGGTTTTGCTGATAACATTTTGATCATCTTCATGCCATCTTGCGGTGAACTTGCAGGGCTATTGTTTTCCCCAAATCAGCGCCAAACCGATAAGGGCTCGGGCGGGGGCATCGTTTGTTCCGTCGCGAACCTACCCATTCGAGCTGAACCTGACTCATCTATTCCATAACGAAAGGACACATAAATGACCTCAATTTACATCAAAGCCGGTGCACTGGTCAGGCGGATCTGGTCCGGTTTCTCAAGTCTCGCATGCGACATGCGCTGGAGTTATGTGCCGCCGCTGATGGTGTATTTCGCCGCCGGTGTGTCCGGTTTCACCGGCATCATCGAAGCCTTTTTCGTCAAAGAAAAACTAGGGTTGTCCCCGGCCTTGCTCGCCAGTCTCGGTTTCTGGGCCGGTCTGCCGTGGGCCATGAAAATGCCTTTGGGACATCTCGTGGACCTGTTCTGGCACCGCAAAGCGCTGTTCGTCTACCTGGGAGCC
>JASFSK010000601.1:0-3687 GCA_050114455.1 Desulfobacterales bacterium
GACCGACCCATCGAATGTCCGATCCTTGCGTTCACTTTTAAAAGAGTTTGAAATGTTATATTTCGGCCATAGTCTTAACTGACGGAACGAAGAGTTTCTCGCCAATCGCTTTTCGGCTGAATTCTTTTTGTTTGGCTAAAATTCAGCGTTGCCCGCGGGGAATTACCCATGCCATTCGTAACAGATGAGTACTAGACCCTGGACAGGCCCCCGATCCCTCGCGTAAAAAGCGTCCCTTATCAGTGCATCGAATCTACAAGGGGGATGAAATCTTCGGGGGTCAATGTTTTCAGCCTCCCGTAAATCGTGATTATTGTCGCATGCATACTTAGCCTGAAAAAGTGTCTATTGACGCTTGCCTTGTAGGACTCGTTAGGGTATAAGTGAATGTTTATAGACATTGAATGCCGCTCTATTTATATTCTATTTTCGCATATATTTACCATGTTATCACAGATCAGTCGTAACACGCCAATCGCAGTGGTGGGGATGGCGGGATTGTATCCCAAAGCCTCTAACCTTGATGTGTTCTGGCAGAATATCCTAAACGGGGCGGATGCATTCGGCGATGTCAATTTTGAACGTTGGCGCATCGATCCCCACGAGATGTATGACCGGATTCCCCAACCGGACAAAGCCTATTCACGACGCTGCAGCCTTATCAATGAGTTACCTTCTGATTGCTCAGGCATTAACATCGATCCGAGTTTGGTGGCCGAACTGGATCCGCTGTATCACATCGTGTTGAAAGTCGGTAAAGATGCTTTAGAAAGCATGCAAGGATCATCGATCAACCGCCGACGCACCGGCGTGGTGCTGGCTGCCATCGCCTTGCCGACGGATGCGGCTTCTGAGATCACCCGACAAATACTGGGAACCGCCATTGAAAATCAAATTTTCCTCGACTCGACGCTAGACAAAGTGGCAGCCGAACAGGCCCCCGGGACAATCCCACAATATCTATCCGGTAGGGTCACGAGTCTTCCCGCTGCCATTCTGGCAAGGGCATTTGATCTTGGCGGCGGGACGTATACCCTGGACGCGGCATGCGCTTCTTCTCTCTACGCAGTCAAGCTGGCCTGCGACGAATTACGTGCCCATCGTGCGGATGCGATGATGGTCGGGGGGGTGTCAAAGCCCGATTGTCTGTTCACCCAGGTAGGCTTCAGCCAGCTAAAAGCATTGTCGCCGTCCGGTCGCTGTGCTCCCTTTGATGAAAGCGCCGATGGGCTAGTTGTCGGAGAAGGTGCCGGTATATTTGTTGTAAAACGCCTGGCGGATGCCCTGCGCGATCAGGATCGAATTTTTGGCTTAATTCACGGCGTCGGTCTTTCCAATGATATTGGTGGAAATTTACTTGCGCCGGACAGTGAAGGTCAGCTGCGCGCTATGAGCGGTGCATATGCGTCTTGCGGCTGGTCTCCCCATGATATCGACCTGATAGAGTGTCACGGTGCCGGTACCCCTTTGGGGGACATGACAGAATTGCAAAGTTTAAAAAAACTATGGGGTGAATCCGGTTGGAAAAAAAATCAATGTGCTATCGGTTCGGTTAAAGCCAACATCGGTCATCTGTTAACCGCCGCCGCCGCCGCCGGAATGACGAAGACCCTTTTGGCACTTCACCACAAAATTTTGCCGCCGTCTCTTAATTTCAGCAGCCCTCCCAGCCAAATCCCATTGGATGACAGCCCCTTTCGGGTACAAACCCGGCCTGAAGAGTGGTTGTGCAGAGCGGAGGGCCGTCCCCGACGCGCAGCCGTAAGTGCTTTTGGTTTTGGTGGCATAAATGCCCATTTACTGTTAGAAGAATGGGATTCGAATTTGGCGTGCGCAAAGCGGAGTCCGGAAAATTCAACAGACAAAATCTCTATAAGTCAACCTTTGGCTTCAAACTCGGAATTCAAAATCCAAGAATCCGATATCGCCATTGTCGGCATGGCAACGGTATTCGGCTCTGCAACCTCCTTGCGTGAGTTCCAGGAATTGATATTTAAGGGCAAAACCAATTTCAATCATCGCCCGGAACAGCGCTGGAAGGGCAGTGATCGAACCGCCGAACGAATCATCGGTGGTCGCCCCTTGATTGGCGGATATTGCGATGAATTATCCATTGACGCCGGTGAGTTTCATATTCCGCCCAAAGATATTCCGGACATCCTCCCCCAACAACTCCTGATGCTGAAAGTCGCCGCAGCAGCCATGGATGACGCTGGCCTGCAACGGCGAAAAGAACGACTGGACTTGGGCGCCGTTATCGGTATCGATTTTGATTTTGAAGCCACCAATTTTCATCTGAGGTGGCAGTTGTCCAGTCTGATGGATCGCTGGTTAGACGACGAAGGGAATCGCCGGACAAGGCATAAACACACCAGTCTGAAATCTTTGCAAGATGCCTGCAGTCCACCACTGACTGCGAACCGTACCTTGGGTGCTTTGGGCGGCATCGTTGCCAGCCGGATTGCGCGGGAATTTTGCCTGGGTGGCACAAGTTTTGTCGTATCCTGTGAAGAGGCATCCGGTCTCAAAGCACTTGATATCGGTGTCAGAGCTCTGCAGCGTAACGAAGCGCAAGCATTTTTAGTGGGGGCCGTCGATTTGTTTGCCGATGTCCGCAACGTTATCTTGACACATCAGATCAAGTCCTTTTCGCCACGTCGTAAAATAGCTCCATTTGACCGCTCTGCCGACGGTACTCTGCCCGGCGAAGGGGCGGTGGCATTGATTATCAAACGGCTGGATAGCGCAGTTGCAGACGGCGGCAGGATCTATGCCGTCATCAAAGGTACTGGCAGCGCAAGCGGCGGAGGTGTAGACGTATGTCATCCATCCAAGGAAGCTTACATTCGCTCCTTCAAGCAGTCTTGTCGGGAGGCGGAAATTTCACCATCGCAAATTAGTTATATGGAAACCCATGGCAGTGGCCACCCTGCAGAAGACAATCTGGAATGCTCAGCACTGCACGAAGTTATCGGAAACCCGGCTGCCCCCTGCGCTATCGGATCCGTCAAGGCCAACATTGGTCACACCGGAGCGGCTGCCGCTTTGGCTTCGATCGTCAAGACCGGGCTGTGCCTATACCATGAAATTATGCCGCCGATGATACATTTCAAAACACCTGGAAATCCGGCCTGGCACCAGAATAAATTCCATTTCCCCGCCCATCCGCAGCACTGGCTTAGAAATCGCAAGGAGGGCGCCCGCAATGCCATGGTCGCGTCCATGACGAACGACGGAAATTGTATGCATGCGGTCCTTGCCGGATTTGAATACGGGACCGAAAAAAAAGTTCATACCGATGTTATTCGAGCGGTTCGCCGGGAACGAAAACGCCCACGAGGACTTGAGCCTATCGGATTATTCGCGGTCGAGGGCCGGGACAAAAAGGACTTGATTTCAGGTCTGGACACACTCTATCAGCATGCCGAAACCCATCTGTCAATCAGAAGCGGAGATCATCGCAACATACCGGTGGTAGCGATCGAAGAAGCCGCCCGCAAGTGGTATCTGAAGACCGGCGCCAACGCCAGGCATCCTTTGGCTGTTTCAATAGTTGCCGAGAATGTGTCGCAGTTAAAACAACGAGTTACCCAGGCCAGACAGACAGTGGCATTGTCTCAGCCTGAAAAGATATCACCAAAGAGTGGGATCCATTTTTCACCGAATCCTTTGGGACAAACGGGAGAA
>JASFSK010000602.1:0-3685 GCA_050114455.1 Desulfobacterales bacterium
CCGGACCCAAAACTAATTTTATAGTCTCCTGTGTGCAAAACCAGTCCGTGGGGGGTATGGACGGCGATCCCCACGCCATCGACAACGCTGTGTCCCACCCTAATAAATTCGAGCTCGAAGGGACCCAATTTCAATTTTTCATCGAGGAAAATCTCATGCAGGACAGTCGATGCGATGAGATCTCGCTCTTCGAGCTTATAGCGCACAAGTCCCAGGGTAAAGGCGGTACCGAAAATTGGCACATTGATTTCCTTGACCAGATAGGGCAACGCCCCGATATGATCTTCATGACCGTGTGTTAATACAACAGCAACGAATTTTGAACGGTTATGACGAATGTAATCCATGTTCGGGATGACGAAATCAACGCCAAGCATGTGATCTTCGGGAAACATCAACCCGCTGTCGATCACAAACATGGTCTCCCCATATTCAAATATCAGCATGTTCATGCCGATTTCCCCCAGCCCGCCAAGGGGAATAATTTTAAGTTTTTTTGTCAAACTTTGTTCCCTTCTCAAATACCTGGCAAATCACGCTTCTGACGCCATCGATCAGATCATCTTTGGTTTGCCGGGTATAGCCTCTGGTGACGATGGGCTCTTCGATGAACATTCTGACGCTCCCAGGAGAAATCAGCCAGCTGCCTTTGGACATGATCGATCGGGTTCCTTGCAATATAACGGGTACAATCGGCACTTGTGAGTCAACGGCCATAACGAATCCACCCTTTTTAAAGGGCTTGACATGACCGTCCTCGCTTCTGGTGCCCTCCGGAAAAATCATAACGGATACGCCATTCTTCATTTTTGCAGCAACCTGGTCGATACTTTTAATGGCGGATGCACGGTTGAATCGATCGATTTTAACGTAGCCGGCGCCGCTCATCGCGCGGCCGAAAATCGGAATTTTGAAAAGTTCGGCCTTGGCGAGCCATCTAAATTGGACAGGGAGGCATCCCAAAAGAACCGGAATATCAAAATTGCTCCGATGATTAGACATAAAAATATATGACCGACCCGGATCTATATTCGACAGCCCGCTGACAGACACATCAATACCACTGACAGTTAATATGGATTTTGCCCATATTCTGGCAATAATGTGAACGGTGTTTCCCGAGCGAGTAAAGAATGATACGATAATTGCAATGATGCCCAATACTGCAGTTGCCGGCACAACATACAAAATAATAAATGCGGTACGTATCATGGGTTGAAATATTCAGGTCTTGATCTGCAGGCGGTCAAAAATACGATCGATAGTTTCAATGAGCCATTTTCGTTGATTTTCCGTGGCGTAATCGATACAGTCACAGCGCACTCGATGTTTATTGCGCACTAAAAATTCGCAGGCCAGGCGGTTGCCGTCAAGGTCGACAGCGACAAAATGCGGACGGCAGTCGGTATGCGCCCGCTGAATGTCTGTCAGTATTTCGGATGCAAGAGGTATCCAGTAAATTCCGTCGATTGCAGACGTCCCATAGTGCTCGGCCAAATAGGTTTTGAGTGCTGCATAATCCGTTGGTCGCAGCTCATCAATAATGTATTGTTTCATAAAATGTAGAATTATCACAGATTGTTGCAGCAAGCAAGCCGTATGTAGTCATATAAATTATGCCTGGTCCATAAACGGCGTTAAAGGCTTTAAGTATATTCATTTATAACCGATATAAATTAATTGTCTACCCGTGAAGGAAGATAGTAAACATGTATGGCCCAGAGGGTTAAGGTATGCACACAAGAAAAATACGTCTTGGCCGCATAATTTTCTTTGTTAACTTTTTTATTTTCCTGACAGCACCGCTGTCAGTTGCTGAATCAAACAATCAATCAGATTTTTCAGCGTCAAGGAGCCCCCAAGAGAAAAGAGTCAATCGGGCGGAAATTGATTTTACCCTCAGTGCGGGCTATCGTGTAGATGATTTGGACTGGAATATCGCCGGTGATATCAACGGCAACAATCCCAATGTGTTATCGGAGTTGACCTGGGACGATGTTGAAAGTTACCAGTTAAAAGCTCATGGCAGTGCAGTTTGGCCCAACATCATTGCCCTTAAAGGTTATGTAAATTATGGCTGGATTTTTGACGGCGATAATCAAGATTCGGATTATCTGGGCGATAATCGTACTTTTGAATTTTCCCGTTCCAACAACAGCACGGACGATGATGACGTGTTGGATGCTTCGTTGGCCATTGGCTACCCTATCAGATTTGGTCGTGCAGTCATCGGGACCATGACTCCGCTGTTGGGTTACTCATATCACGAACAGAATTTAAATATTACCGATGGCAATCAGACCATCCCGAACCTTGGACCATTTCCAGGATTAGACAGCTCTTATGAAACCGAATGGAAGGGTCCCTGGATCGGTTTTGATCTTCGTTTCAAGTCCAAGGAAATTAAAACCTTCGCGCATCGATTCGAGACCTATTTTAGCTATGAATATCACTGGGCCGATTATTATGCCGAAGCAAATTGGAACCTTAGAGATGATTTCGCACATCCAAAAAGCTTCGAGCACGATGCTGACGCCACCGGATGGAAAATAGGTGCGGGTTTCAACTTGTGGCTCCACCAAAACTGGGCCTTGAACTTTAATTATGACTATCAAGATTGGTCCACCGACGACGGCATTGATAAAGTTTTTTTTGCAAATGGCAGCACTGCAAAAACAAAACTCAACGAGGTCAATTGGAACTCTTACGCACTGAGCCTGGGAGTCTCTCTGCGTTTTTGAAATTTCTCGAGCCCAACAGTTTATAGAAACCACCCGAGAAATAAATATTCGGGACCACTGAAGATCAAAGGAAGTTTTCTTGTGTCGAATTCCACGCTGAAAACTGAATTGTTAGAGGAAAAGGGGCTGAAGGAAGGACCGCGCCCCCTGTTCTGAAATTTCCATCCAGGCACAGGGGGATACCACGGGATAAGGGCTAAGTTTCTTCAACGACAATCGCGTTTTCTTCACAGACTTCGATGCAACTCTCGCATCCGAGACATTCTTCGGCATTGACGGGCACAGATTTCCCATCCTGCATTTCAAAAACTTCGACAGGACATACATCCACACACTCTTCGCAGCCCGCACATTTCTCTTCATCGACGATAGGATTAAAAGCCATTATCAAATACTCCTTTCAATGAATTATTTTAATATGGTAACCAAACCATTTATTTGATCCCGATTCAAGGTCACCCACGTACCAAGGGGATGTCTTTATACCAATTCAATAATCGAGTCAAGCCTTATACCCAATTTTCCTGAAATTTCTTTCATTTGTTAAATTCGATCAAACCAAAGAGCGTATTTTTAATTTTGTCGCAGGCACCAGGGGTTTCTGTGCCGGAAAGCTCTATGTCAGCGCAGCGCGTGAAAAAAACGTGGGGATTTTCACCCTTTGCAAGATAAATTCTGAGGGATATGGTTTGCCCATCACGGTGACAGTCCGGCATGTCCGACGGCCTGAAGGCTGTCGGAGGTCTTTCGTCCCCAATAATTTCGGCTAATTCAGCCGTCAATTTCTGTCGCCATGACATGAAATCGGGGGGCGGGTCCGAACACAACGGAAGGCATTCGAAATAAAGTAGTTTTTCAGCTGTAGCGGTCTTATCGAGCAGCTCCTGAAAAACGGTCGGTGCAGAAGTGATAAATAAGCCGGAGGCGTAAGGGTCCGCCAGCAG
>JASFSK010000603.1:0-3680 GCA_050114455.1 Desulfobacterales bacterium
CACGGAAATTATTACGGGACGGTTCGCTGGGTAATTAACTCCTGGGGTGATACGGGACATTTAGATGGTATTGGGACTGCTCCGGATACCGTCTAGCTGGGTAGGTGGTTTTTAATTTTTCATTGAGAGCCGATTAAACTATAGATTGGCGCTTATAGCTCTCAAGGTCCACAATCAGTTGGGAGCGGCGCAAGCATACACTTTGCGCCATTTGGTAGGATGTTCACGCTGATCGTGACAATCTTTGATAAACCCTAATCGCCGCGCGTAAAAACCCATTCTTCGTCTGAAGACAACTTCCGATTAAAATGATAATCGGCCCTATTGAATAATTTTAGGTCCTCTGAATCTACAAGTTGATTTTGGATAATAAAATTGCACATGAAACCGCGTGCTTTTTTTGCGTAGATCGTTATGAAACGATAGGAGCCGTTTTTGAACTCCTTAAAAACCGGCGTGATTATTTTGGCGTCCAACCTGTCTGATTGGATCGCTTTAAAATATTCTGCTGAGCACAGATTTAACAGGACGCCTGATTTTTCCTGCTTGAGAAGTGCCCCGATCGACTCAGAGATCTTGGTTCCCCAGAATTGATACATATTGCTGCCACGGGATGTCGCCAGCCTGGCCGCCATCTCAAGTCGGTAGGGACGGATCAAGTCAAGGGGACGCAAGATTCCATACAGGCCCGACAATATCCGCAGGTGTTTCTGAGCAAAGTCAAATTCTTTGCGTTTGTAATTATCAACCTCTATCCCGGAATAAATATCGCCTTTAAAAGCCAGCAAGGCCTGTTTTGCACCGGATCCTTTAACATGAGTCTGCCAGTCGGCATAGCGTTCGAAATTCAATTGTGCCAGCTTCTCACTGACCTTCATTAAACTTGAAATATCTGACATGGAAAGTTTGCTTAACTTTTTGACCAGAATTTCGGTATCCGCGATCAGCTCCGGGATCGTATGCTTTGAAATGGGAGCATTTTGTTCAAAGTCCAACGTTTTGGATGAATTCATCAAAATAATCATAAGGGACCTCTTTTGAATCGTGATTATATCGGATTTTGCGTTCGACTGTCCTTTTAGTTTTGATTGTCCCGTTTGGATGACCTGGCAACGATAAAATTATGTTTAAAAACATTAGGAGGTGGAGGCAAAATTGTCAAGCCGGGCCCAACAGGCAGACTTTGAAGGACGGCAGTTACAGGGCGACAGATGGCAAAAATTACCATAATTTTTTAATAAAATTGCTATCTAATGGTAAATTTTACCAAATCAAACAAGATGGTCATTACATCAAATGATATGTAATATCAAATGGTTGATTGAAAAATTGCCTTTGGCACGGTACGTGCTCAGTGAATAGACAACTCTGACGCATAAAAACGAGCTTTCAATGAAACTTTAGATGAAAGGGGTACTACCATGGGCATATTCACACGATTTCGCGACATTGTCGGTTCCAACATCAATTCCATGCTCGATCGGGCGGAAGATCCGGAAAAACTCATCAAGCTGATGATCCAGGAAATGGAGGATACCTTGATCGAGCTCAAGGCGGCCTGTGCCGGGGTGATGGCTGAAAACAAACAAATCGAACGCCAGTTGAAGCAGCTAAACAAGCGTATCGATTATTGGGAAAGCAGTGCCGGTCTGGCTGTTCAAAAAGGGCGTGATGATCTGGCAAGAGAAGCACTGTTAGAAAAACGCAGGCACTCGAAACGGGCGCTATCGCTTGCCAATGAGAAAAACGAGCATGAGGCTCTGCTGGCGCAGTACAAGGACGACATTCGCCAGCTAGAAGATAAACTTAATTCGGCTCGAGAAAAAGAGCGCCTGCTCGTGCAGCGTCACATTCACGCAAACGGGAAAAAGCGTGCCCAGCAAGAAATGCGACGGATGGACAGCGCCGATGCGATTTTTAAGTTTGAGGAGCTCGAAAACCGTATCGATCAAATGGAGGCCGAAGCCGACCTGGTAAATTTCGGCCGCAAACCGACATTGGAAGATGAATTGGAAAGACTTTCGCTGGATGAGGAGATCGAAAGTCAGTTAAAAGCCCTTAAAATCGCTTCCGTAGACAAAATGGAAAAACGCGTAGAAGCCTTGGAAACCATTATGTCCGATAATCATAGAGAGGAAACAAACCATGAGCAGATTTAACAGCATTTCCAAGCGAGGACTTTACCGCTCTCGCAACGGTGTCATATTCGGGGTGTTCAGGGGACTGGCAGACTATTTTGATTTCTCGGTGTTCTGGATTCGGGCGATCGCCGTTGTCCTTTTTCTCTTTACCGGTTTTTGGCCGGTGGTTGGCATTTACATACTGGCTGCACTCTTGATGAAATCGGATCCAGCAAAGCGTGCCGACTCCGGACCAACTTACAGGGTGGACAGACGGTCTCGATGCATGTCAACGGACACTGCCGAGCGATTGAAACGCAAGTGGAAACACCTGGAAAAGCGGATTCGCAAAATGGAAGACAAGGTAACATCCCGACAATTTGACTGGAACAGCCGCTTTCACGATTCGTGAGGGAGGAGCTACAAATGCAGATACATAATTTTTATGAGGACCCGGTTCCTTCGATTCGCAGCCCGCTCGACAGCATTGTGTTGAGCCCGCATACCATAACGCCCAATGATTATTGCCTGGCGAATATGACGGAAGACTGCTGCGACTATCAAACAGTTCTTCCGTCTATTTCCAGCTGCCAGTATTACAATCAAAATTCCTGCGATCAGACAAAATCACTGCCAAAGTGTATTTGGGCAACATGTTGCCGGTTGTTTAAGAAATTTGACTTCCACACCACGTCATCCGGCATAAAAAATGAGCAATGAATCCTTACATCTTGCGGATTGAATGGAGAATGGGAATCCTGAATCTAATTCAGAATAAGTAACCCGTAATAATCAGGCTTATCTGGAGGGCGTATGAGTGCATCATACTGGAAAATGGTCGGAGAGAACATTGCCAAGGGTTTGGGTGATAAAGCCATTCGACGGATCGGTACTGGCGGAAAAGTTCTGGGCCGGGCGGGGACTGTCGTGGGCATCGGCTTTCTTGTTTACGAGTTGTATAAGAATTACAAGGAAAATATTGAAAATGAACCGGCATACCAGGAAATGATGATCCTTCAGGCAGAACTGGAAAAATGGACAAGCGCCATCTCATGCATTGGCAGGGATGGGGGTGCAGAAAAAGAGTACGGCTCATTTGACGAGGGAGGTGCCATTAATGCCTTATACCGAAAAAAAGTACTTCACGGCGAGGGTTTCCGGGAGGCCGATCCCAAAGAGGCCTATGTCCTGATCGGACGATCCATAAACTACATTCGCCAGGCTGAAAATCTTTTGGGAGACGTGCAATTCGACCTAAAAAAGAAAGCACTTATTTCAGAATTAAGAAATTTGCAGCTGGAAATATCCGACACTCTAGATTACAGGTCGATCCAGCGTAAGCTGGCTGAAATTGCGGATGAGATTCGGCCAATTGCCGGCGGGTATACCACACGAGTCTACGATTGCAGTCGGGAGATTCAGAAAACCCTGGGATCCAATGCAGCCTGGGCCGCCATTTCGATGACCACCCTGGGTCTGGTAAAAAAACCACAGAAGTAGACCATCCTAGCTTATCATTTACCCTTGAAAATATGTCATCCTTTTCGTAATGTGAACTTC
>JASFSK010000604.1:0-3676 GCA_050114455.1 Desulfobacterales bacterium
ATTCATTTCTACCACGACCATTTCTCCAGTAGCCGGATTCAACGCAAATTGGATGTTGGCGCCGCCGGTCTCAACCCCGATTCTGTCGACAATTATTTTGGCGGCATCCCGCATATTCTGGTATTCCACGTCGGTCAATGTTTGCGCGGGTGCCACCGTTATGCTATCACCCGTGTGGATTCCCATGGGATCAAAATTTTCAATCGAGCAGACGATCACAAAATTATTGGCACTGTCGCGCATGACCTCAAGCTCGTATTCTTTCCAACCGAGCACCGACTGTTCCATTAAGATCTCGGTGACCGGACTGGCACTCAATCCCCACTTGGCAGCTTTGTCAAACTCCTCCTTGTTATAAACCACGCTTCCTCCGATACCGCCAAGGGTGAAAGCGGGCCGAATAATCAGCGGAAAGCCGATTTTTTCGCACAGGTCGCGTGCCTCTTCTATGGTATGGACGCAACCACCCGGAGGGACGTTGAGGCCGATTTCCCGCATGGCGTTACGGAAAAGCTCCCTGTCTTCGGCGAGTTTAATGGTGTCAAGCTTAGCCCCAATCAGCTCCACACCGTACTCTTCCAAGGTGCCGTTTTCGGCCAGCTCGACGGCAAGATTCAGGCTGGTCTGCCCGCCCAATGTCGGTAGCAGGGCATCCGGCCGCTCCTGTTCGATGATTTGAGAAACGGCTTCGGCATGCAGCGGTTCGATGAACGTTCGGTCCGAAAATTCGGGATCGGTCATGATCGTTGCCGGATTGCTGTTGATCAAAATAACGATGAATCCTTCCTCCCTCAACGCCTTACAGGCCTGGGTCCCGGAATAATCGAATTCGCAGGCCTGACCGATGACAATGGGGCCGGATCCAATGACGAGAATACGTTTGATGTCTTTTCGTTTAGGCATTGAACTGTTTCATTTCCCTGATGAAGTTTTCAAAAAGATAGCGGCTGTCCCGGGGACCGGGCGCGGATTCCGGATGATACTGAACCGAGAATGCCGGAATTGATTTGTGCCTGAACCCCTCTAAGGTGCCGTCATTCAAATTGATATGGGTCACCTCGATCTCGTCCTGGGGCAAACTGTCCGCGTCGACGATAAACCCATGGTTTTGAGAAGTGATTTCCACGGCGGCCTTGGGCAGGTATTTGACCGGGTGATTGGCGCCGTGGTGGCCGAATTTTAATTTTGTGGTTTTAGCGCCCAGGGCCAGCCCTAATATCTGATGTCCCAAACAAATGCCGAAAACAGGTTTCTTGCCCAGAAGAATCCGAACGGCCTCGACGGCATATCCCACCGGCTCGGGGTCGCCGGGGCCGTTGGACAAAAAAATTCCATCGGGATTCCACTCTAACAACTCATCTGCGGGCGTATGAGCTGGGAAAATACGCAGACGGCAACCATGCTGGTAAAGCGCTCTTAAAATTGAAAACTTTACTCCAAAGTCGTAAACAGCTACTCTGAATCCGGCTCGCTCACTTTGGTTTCCCCGATCATCCATGGGCCAATCGTAATTTTCAGCGGTGGTGACCTCTTTGGCGATGTCCCTGCCCACAAGCTGTTTGCCGCTTTTTAATCTTGCCAACAGGACGTCAAACGGCTCATCAGAGGTTGTGATCATACCCATTTGGGCACCGTGGTTTCGCAAGTGGCGGGTCAATTGCCGGGTATCGATGTCACTGATACCTACCACACCATAATATTTCAAATATTCATCCAAGGACTTGGTGGCCTGCCAATGGCTGACCACCGGGCTGTATTCCCGGATGATAAAACCGGCCGCATAAATACGCCTGGATTCAAAATCGCTGGCGTTGACGCCATAATTGCCGATTTGCGGATAGGTCATGGTCACCAATTGAAAATGGTAGGATGGATCCGTTAAAATTTCCTGGTAACCCATCATAGCGGTGTTAAATACTACCTCGCCGATGCTGGTGCCCATGGCACCCAAAGAAAGTCCCTCAAATAAGGTTGCATCGGATAATATCAGTCTTGCCTTCATAGATAAAATGCCTGTGTGTTCTTTGAGGTCGGTTAATTTGTTTGGTTCATTGGTTTGATTGAGTTGACTAACTTTATTTCATTTGCTGTACTTTTATCAACCAATCAACCATTCAACTTAATCAAGGACTATCTTTGCTCTCTGCCCTTTTTCCCGTAACCCGGGTTAGTCTCTTTTGAATTTGCTGTAATCGGGACTGTGATAACGGCTTTCTCCGCCGCCGTCGATAGCCAGCAGCGATTCAACTTTCAAGGGCAGGCCAAAGAGCTGGATGAATCCCTGGGCATCCTGCTGATTGTACACATCCTCTTCCCCGAAAGAGGCATAGTCTTCGCGGTATAGGCTATTAGGGCTTTTGCGTCCGGCAACAATGGTATTACCCTTATACAGTTTTAGACGAACAGTTCCGGTAACCTTCTCCTGGGTCACCTTTACGAAAGCATCCATAGCCTCCCTCAGCTGCATGAACCACATGCCGTTATATACGAGCTCCGCATACTTAACCGCAACGAAATCTTTATAGTGCATGGTGTATTTGTCTAAACACATGCTTTCCAGTGCCTGGTGCGCCCGGAAGATTACCGTACCTGCTGGTGTTTCATAAACCCCCCGGCTTTTCATTCCCACCAAACGGTTTTCGACGATATCAATACGGCCGATTCCATGGGTGCCCGCTTTTTGGTTCAAGCGGGTAAATAATTCGACTGCAGACAGCACTTCGCCATCCAAACTGACCGGATTGCCTTTTTCAAACCCGATCTCGATATATTCGGGCTCATCCGGTGCCTCCTCCGGACTGACGGACAACTGGAACATAGAAGCATCCGGTTCGTTCCATGGATTCTCCAGCAATCCGCCTTCATGGGACAAGTGCATGATATTGCGATCACGGCTGTATATATCCTTTTCAGTTTGGGCCAGGGGGATGTTGTATTTCATGGCATATTTAATGGCGTCTTCCCGGCTTCTAATTTCCCACTCACGCCATGGTGCAATCACCTTGAGCTTGGGGTTGAGCGCCATCACTGTGAGTTCAAAACGGACCTGATCGTTTCCCTTGCCGGTGCAACCATGCGCGACCGCTTGCGCACCCTCGGCCTCCGCGATTTCAACCATTTTTTTTGCCATCAAAGGGCGCGCAATGGATGTGCCCAGGAGATATTCTCGTTCGTATACTGCACCGGCCTGCATTGTCGGGAAAACATAGTCTTTTAAAAATTCTTCCCGTAAATCACTTACGATCAACTTTACGGCACCGGATGATATCGCTTTCTCTTCCAGACCATCCAGTTCCTCCTGTTGGCCGACATCGGCCGTGAAACAAATTACTTCACAGTTGTCGTAATTGTTTTTTAGCCAGGGGACGATGACAGAGGTATCGAGCCCGCCGCTGTATGCTAATACTACCTTTTGGACCTTACTATTTGACATCTTTTCACTCCTTTTACAAAAAGAAAAACCCCGGCATTTGCCGGGGTTTGATTGCCTTCCACTCGGGAATCACGAGTATCATGTCCAACAAAAGAAAACCCCGGGAGCTCGTCGCCTGAATCGACGACGGAAACGTGTACGGGGTTTTTTGGAATTTATTGGCATCATGATTAAAGCGTCCCTGAATTTAATTGCGGCACTATGCCAAAAAAAAATTGGGCTGTCAAGCCTGAAAATGAGCTC
>JASFSK010000605.1:0-3674 GCA_050114455.1 Desulfobacterales bacterium
CTAATATGCAATATAATATCAATCGGTTGTTTTCGTTTGGGGGTTGCATCCGACAACATCCCCGAAATCATTTTAATGGCCCATGACAGTTTCAGTGTCAGCAAGGCAGTGGTTGCAGAATTCGAAAGCAGGCATCATGCAAAGCTTCGATTTTTAAAGGCCGGGGATACGGGTGCCATGCTGAACCAAGCGATTCTTGCCAGAAACAACCCCATGGCCGATGTTCTTTTTGGGGTGGACAACACCTTTTTAAGTCGGGCTCTAGCGGCCGATATGTTTATCCCCTACCAATCACCCCATCTGAGCGACATTGCCGACGACCTCAAACTGGACCCCACCAACCGCCTCTTGCCGGTCGACTATGGCGATGTTTGTTTAAACTATGACAGAAAATGGTTTGCCGCAAAAGGCCTTGTGCCTCCCAGCCGCCTTGAAGATCTAATAGCGCCGGCCTACAGGGGATTGACGGTGGTTCAAAATCCGGCAACGTCTTCACCGGGCTTGGCCTTCCTGCTCGCCACGGTTGGGCATTTCGGCCCGGATGGGTATTTGAAATTCTGGCAAAAACTAAGAGCTGCCGATGTACAGGTGACCGCCAGCTGGAAAAAGGCGTACTGGGGCTCATTTAGCGCGGCATCCAAAGGAGATCGACCCATTGTGGTCAGCTATGCCAGCAGCCCTGCGGCTGAGGTTCATTTTGCCGACAAGCCTTTGGATGAATCCCCCACGGCGGCCGTGGTGCAGAAAGGCACCAGCTTTCGGCAGATCGAATTTGTGGGGATTCTGCGGGGTACTGAAAAGGTGGAGATTGCCAAAAAATTGGTGGATTTTATGCTTGGGCGGACCTTTCAAGAGGACATCCCATTGCAAATGTTTGTTTTTCCAGCTAATCAGACCGCAGACCTACCGGCAGTATTTGTTAAACATGCAAAAATTGTCGAAGATCCGGTTATTGTGTCACCTCAGGCCATTGCCGACAATCGTGAAAAATGGATCGAAGCCTGGACGGAAGCCGTATTGCGGTAGATACCAGATGTAAGATGAAAACTATCACTTCAAAAGCCTATATGCTTCTGGCAGGTTTGCCGCTGGCCTACCTGGCGATATTTTATTTTTATCCTCTGATAAAAATTTTCTCCGTCAGTTTCATCCCGGATGAAGCCTGGGGATCGGTCAATCTCAAAAAGCTAGTGACCAGCGGGATCTATTTGCGCACCTTGTGGTTTACCACATGGCAGGCAGCGGTTTCGACAGCGCTGACGCTCCTGCTGGCACTGCCCGGGGCATATGTTTTTGCCAGGTATCGATTTCGGGGAAAAGAGCTCCTGCGTTCTTTTACCACTGTGCCATTTGTCCTGCCCACGGTGGTGGTGGCGGCGGCCTTTCATTCCCTGCTGGGTCCCGGCGGCCTGGTAAACAGCTTTTTGATGAAATGGTTCAATCTGAGTTCACCGCCCGTGGCCGTGGACCAGACCATCGCACTGATTTTAATCGCCCATGTTTTTTACAATTACACGGTTGTCGTTCGAATTGTGGGCGGCTACTGGTCCCACCTGGAGACCGGTTTGGCGGAGTCGGCCAAAATACTGGGCGCCTCCCCAGCCCAGGTTTTCTTAAAAGTGACCCTGCCGCTTCTCAGCCCCGCGATCATGGCGGCATCCCTATTGGTGTTCATATTTTGCTTCTCCAGTTTCGGTGTCATCCTGATTTTGGGCGGGCCCCGCTTTGCCACCATTGAGGTCGAGATTTACCGTCAGGCAATACATCTTTTCAATTTGCCGATGGCCGCCGCCCTGTCACTCCTGCAGATCCTTTTTATGTTCACCTTTATGTGGGTATATACACGGTTACAGCGCGGCCGGTCATTGGCGCTGAAACCGGAATCCCGGGCGGTCACCCAGAAAAAAATAGATTCGGCTGCCGATTGGTTGATAGTTGCGGCCAATGCCGGTTTTATGATCGTATTTCTGGGGCTTCCCATGATCTCCCTTATGATACGGTCAGTTGCCACCGAAACGGGGATTTCTTTCGTTTTTTACAAAACCCTCTTCGAGGATGCTGCCGATTCCGTTTTTTTCGTTCCGCCGGCGGATGCCATTGTTTACTCTCTTGGATTTGCCCTGGCGGCCCTGTTGATCGCGCTGACCCTGGGGTTGCCTGCGGCCGTATTTTTAGCCGGACCGGTCAACCGATTACGATCCCTGCTGGATCCCCTGTTCATGCTGCCGCTGTCCACTTCCGCAGTAACGTTGGGTTTTGGTTTTATCATTGCTTTGGATAAACCTCCACTGAACCTGCGATCATCTCCGGTGCTGGTACCTCTGGCGCACACCCTGGTCGCCTTTCCATTTGTAGTTCGCAGCCTGCTGCCGGCCCTGCGCAGCATTCCCCCAAAGCTAAGGGAGTCAGCCGCTGTGCTGGGGGCCGGCCCCTGGAAGGTATGGATTACGGTGGACCTGCCGCTTCTGGGACGTGCGCTGGTTGTCGCCGCGGTTTTCGCTTTTACCATCAGCCTTGGTGAATTCGGCGCCACCGTATTTGTGGCAAGGCCCCAGACGCCGACCATGCCCCTGGCTATCTATCGATTCCTCGGGCAGCCGGGGGCAGTCAATTATGGTCAGGCCATGGCAATGAGCTCTATATTGATGCTGGTATCAGCGGCCGGATTTTTGCTCATGGAGAAATTCAGATCGGATCATGGCGGGGAATTTTAAATGGCATTGTTAGAGGTAATCGATATCAATAAGGATTATGAAGGGATTTTTTTCCTGGACAAAATAAACCTGCGGTTGGAAGCTGGAAACATTCTTTGTCTGCTGGGACCTTCCGGATGCGGGAAAACATCGCTGTTGCGTATCATTGCCGGGTTGGAAAAGGCCGATAACGGCAAGGTCACATTTGACGGCAGGAATCTGGCCCGAATTCCTCCCCATCGCCGCGGTTTCGGGATGATGTTTCAAGATTTTTCCCTTTTTCCCCATAAAAATGTATTCGATAATGTGGCCTTTGCGCTCAAGCTAAAGAGACAGCCGAGGGAGCGTATCACCCGCCGGGTGGAGAAAATGCTGCGCCTGGTAGGGCTGGAGGGGTTTGAAAGGCGCGATGTGAACCGTCTTTCCGGCGGCGAAAGCCAAAGGGTTGCGCTGGCCCGCAGTCTTGCATCCCAGCCCCGGATGCTTATGCTGGACGAACCTTTGGGATCTTTAGATCGTGTCCTGCGTGAACGGTTAATGACCGATTTGTACCGGATTATCAAACAGGTCGGCGTAACCACCCTTTATGTAACCCATGATCATGCCGAGGCTTTTACAGTAGCCGATGTGGTCGCCGTCATGAATGCCGGAAAAGTGGTGCAGGTGGATCAACCGGAAGCTTTATACCGTCAACCGGCCAATGAACTTGTCGCGCGCTTTTTGGGATTTCATAATCTGGTGGAGGGCGTAGTCGCTTTAGAGGGTGGAATAGAAACCGTTTTCGGTATGCTGTATCCGGCCAAAATGACACCTCCTCCCGGCACCCGAGTAACGGTATTGTTACGTCCCGAAGGTGCAAGATTGGTAGATGCGAACCATACAGCCGATCCCGGGGAAACAATCATCAGGGGTATGGTAACCCAGCGGGCGTTCAAAGGCGGGCATTTCAATCTCACCGTTCGGACAGATCCTGGGAAGGTT
>JASFSK010000606.1:0-3668 GCA_050114455.1 Desulfobacterales bacterium
TGGCAATCGGCGTCAGTTGCCCGCCGCCTAACTCGTTTTGACCTTTTTCGGTAATGGCAAGCGATGCATATTGACGGATATTTAGTCCGCTCGGTAAGGCATGCTTGACAACCTGGCCGACAGGATATTTATAATAGTCGGATATCCACTTAAAAAACGGCACCATCGACGACGGGAAAAGCGGTTGTTCGTCAAAAATGTCCAGGACCGATTTGATTTTTTTGTGGTCAGAAATTTCAGAATGTCGACTCTGGCCAAGTACATAGCCGGTCTCTTGGCGCCGGCCGAATGGCACGAGGACTCTCTTTCCGATGGCCATTAAATCGGCTAAAGGTTCGGGGACGCTGTAGGTAAAGGTTTGATAGGCCGGAAGTGCAACGGCCACTTCAATGTATTTCATGTCAGTTTCCAAATGCGTTCGCCCCGGGCTGTTTTAACAAATATATTGATATTTTCAACCAAAAAGCGGTATAATAAGGGTTATTCACAACGTCGTCAAATACCCTATTTCATATGGAGGACAGAATAATGTTCAGACTTGCGAAAAAATCTCTGGTTCTTGCGATGATCGCGGCGTTAATGATGCCGCTGGCTTCCACGGCCTTCGCACAGGAATATTTTGAAATGGAAGACCCCAGCGGCGGCGCCATGATGTTTGATTTAGCCGTGGTCCGACCCGTTGGCATTGTCGCCACTGCTATCGGGTGCGTATTTTTTGTGGTATCCTCACCGTTTTCGGCTTTAGGCGGCAATATCGATATGGCGCGCGAAAAGCTCATCAATGATCCCGCTGCATTTACGTTCAAAAGACCACTGGGTGAATTTTAATCCATTCGCAGCTAAACCACTTTGACATCCGGTGTTTCGTGCTTTGCATTTACTTTCGTCTCGCGAAAATACGAATCACGAAACACCGATGACAAAACCACTTCTCTGAAACTCGCCTTTCTGATTTTCTTCAATATGTCCAGGTCAATTCCCATAAATTCCATTCTATCGTCTTGACACATAATCTTAATTTCAATAAGACTGGCAACGGATGTATGAATAGATTCCATTAGGAGACGTCCCGCTTTCCGTCATGCCTGATTAAGTCAAACCTAACATACAAGGAGGTCGCCGTGCCCGTACATGTTGTGAATCATCCGTTGATCAAACACAAACTCGCATTGATGAGGGAAAACAATGTAACAACCAAGGATTTCAGAGATCTGGCATCGGAATTGGCGACGCTGTTAACATACGAGGCCACCAAAGATCTTGAAACCGAGACTAAAACGATTCAAGGCTGGGCCGGATCGGTTGAAGTTGAAAAAATAAAAGGCAAGAAAATTACCGTTGTGCCGATTCTTAGGGCCGGTCTGGGTATGATGCCAGGGGTTTTGGATCTCATACCATCTGCCAGGGTGAGCGTAGTGGGGCTGTACCGCAACGAGGAGACCCTGCAGCCCGTTGAATATTATGTTAAAATGACCAGTGCCATGGAAGAGCGCATTGCATTGATTCTAGATCCAATGTTGGCCACCGGCGGTTCTCTGATATCCACAATCGATTTGATAAAAAAAACAGGCTGCAACCAGATCAAGGGTATTTTCATGGTTGCTGCACCGGAAGGTATTGAAAAATTGACCGCCGCCCACCCGGATGTGGATGTCTATGTGGCCGCGCTTGATGAGAGACTCAATGATATCGGCTATATTCTACCTGGCCTGGGAGATGCCGGAGATAAAATTTTCGGAACCAAATAAAAGGATTGAGTTTTGGCTGAAGTGATTCGGGTTGAAGATAGCATCAAAGATGCTATCCTGACGATAATTAGATATGTCCAAGTGACCACCGGAGTTGAGCCAACACAGGATGAAATCGCCGAAATGTT
Source organism: Desulfobacterales bacterium (assembly GCA_050114455.1). Lineage (GTDB taxonomy): Bacteria > Desulfobacterota > Desulfobacteria > Desulfobacterales > JAFDCJ01 > JAFDCJ01. The sequence continues at coordinate 1,877 of JASFSK010000606.1, forward strand.
GAAATCCTATTTTATCTTAAACGAAGTCGGAAACCAGGTCAAATATCACTTAAAAAGGGCTTCAAAAAAAGAAAATGATGATGACCAAATCAAAATTAGAAAGCCCTTTTGGACTTTAAATCTATTGACAGGTCCGGGCAAAAACGTGTTGGCCCGAGCAGGCGTTTTATCAGGCAAAATAGATGCGTCAATTCAGACTGCCCGGGAGTTTATAAAAAAAGAAATCGGAGTGGAGCCGAGCTACGAAATACTTGCAAAAAGTTTGAAGAGCACATTTATTCTCAGCGAAATAAAAAATCAAATCGAATGGCAGCGAAAGAATGCCAAAAAAGCAGACATAATCGACGATGATCTTTTCACCTAAACTTTTTTCATGGACGACCCCTGCATCCGATAGTCAATGTTTCATGTTTACCGAACAACACCGGGACTTGGGTTCGGTCTGAAATACTGATTCCGAAAATTCCGAGGGAGCAATTGATATGCGTGAGGAATTAAAATCAGATTCATGGATCTGGGTGGTAGTACAGGAGCCCGGTGCGAATGAGCAATTTTTAGGGCAATTCGATGAAAGCAACAACGAGGCGTTCATACCGGCTTTTCATCACAAAGAAGATGCCCAGCAATGTCTGATCAAGCTGAAAACCGAAAAAGGGAAAAAATATGAAGTTCAGGCAATTTGCTATGGTGAATTGGCCAAAGACGCCGCAAAAAATGACTTCATGATTTTCATGTTAGGTGCAAACGGTGAAATTTTAGAAAAATTAAGTTTTTAAAAGCCAGCGGCCACCTGCAGTGGGTCGCTCCGGTCCCATCGAGGATCCTTCGTCAACCCCCCAGATCTGCTGGCTGTCGCTGATTCACCGCTGATCCAAATTGTGAATACCTGAATTTTGCAAGATTCAGACTATTATCTAAACTGATGACATCCGATAACATTTTCCGCCGCATCCCAAACCATAAAATACCCGCACGTGAGTGCGCCGCAGGTCACCACACAGGGAAATTTGTCCGATAGACAACATTTTTCTCCGGCAACAAGTGGTCGGCGGACAATCTGCCGCTTTTGCAGCCAGGCAATTTCCGGTGCGTGACTGTGCCCCCGAAAAATGATCCGATCAGGAAATTCCCTTAAAATACGCATGATTTCAGGGGTTCCCATGTTGCCGATCATACAGGACAATCCCAGTTCTTTGAAAAAAGGCAGTGAATGCGCAAGTATGGCCCTGCCATATTCCAGTACCACGGGCAGATTTTTTAGATACTGTAATACCTCCGCAGATACCGGCGATCTTACCCTGCCGGAATGATTGGCAACGATGGTGTGATCGTTATTGCCTTTAATTATTTTCACGCCATAATATCGCAATGGCGCCAGACATGCTGCGGCAGTTTCAGGCCGCGCGGAGTCGCACACATCGCCGATATGATAAATGGGCCGGCAATTCATGTCGACCAAAACTGCAAGGGTTTTCAAAATGGTTTCAACCTGTCCGTGGCTATCCGCCATAATCCCGATCAATTCGACACCTCTGCAAAGTCCTTTTTCGACCGAATCCGAGCAAAACCGTCAGTTCACCAACACCCCCGGGCCAAACCCGATCCATTCCAGATCCTTTGCAAGCCGTACTCGAAGGCGGTGAACCACAAATTGCGGTCGAAATAAATACATAACTATACTAAAATATGATATAAATTATATCTTCGCGGGCAATAGTCTTTCAGCTAAAAAAGATGCAGATTTTATGGAATAAATTTTGCAGGATAAACAGTTTCAAACTGGGAACTGTCC
>JASFSK010000607.1:0-3667 GCA_050114455.1 Desulfobacterales bacterium
ACTTAATTATAACTATCTGATAGGAATAAAAGTAAAAGCAATATTCGATATAAAGTAATTTAATTATCTGAAATGCAAAGGATACCCTATCAACACTTGTCATCTGCGGAATGTACGGTTTAAAGATAAGCGTCTAGGTAATAGCGTATAATTCGATAGACAACAGTTTATGTACTTTCAATAAGCGAGCTGATCCAAATTTGAAGCTGAATAGCTCCCCAAGGAGGCAGGGCGATGAAAGATCTGATCAGTTACATTGCACGGGCATTGGTCGACTTCCCGGATGAGGTGGAAGTGAATGCTGTTGAAGGCAAACATACCACTGTACTGGAACTTCGAGTGGCAAAGCAGGATATGGGCAAAATTATTGGTCGGCAGGGACGAACCGCTCAGGCTATCCGTACCATTTTAAGCGCAGCATCTGGAAAGACAAGGAAACGGCACGTCCTTGAAATCATAGAATGATCACACCTGTGTCGTAGGCAAAGAATTAATAACCACCTACACTATCGCAGTCTATCTGCGATGTCAAATGGGCGTTCTCTCAAACCATTTGCATTTCAAGTAGATACCGCTCATTCATGCCCCACCTTGCAATACAGCGGATATCTTTGAATAAGGGCCTTACATCTACAATGTATTTGAACATGCTTCGATCGTTATCGAATCTCACCGAAGCTGAGAAAATCAATTCGGCTGTCTATCTGGCAAATCGAAAAGGACATTTCAGCATCATTGATAATGTCTTTTTAATCTCCGATCCGAAAAGTTAAATCACCGTGACATTGACAGCCCGAGGACCTTTTTGCCCTTCTTCTATGTCAAAACTAACCCGGTCACCCTCATTGAGTGATTTGAAACCGGTTGCATTGATACCCGAATGGTGAACGAATACATCCGGTCCCTCGTCCTGTTCGATAAACCCGTAACCTTTACGTTCGTTAAACCATTTAACAATTCCGTCGGCCATAGTGCCATGCTCCTTACTTTTGAGGTTTTTCGCGGCTCCAAACTTCAGGTTGCTAACTCGACAAATGGTTGCATCCTTCAGAACGAAACCTGACCGCTTATACCGCTTATCATGTTGCGGCCTTATGAATAGTATGTTTCACCTGCAGCTTCCCAATTTTAGCAAGATAGTATGTTTTCAGACAGGATACCGTCAATAATCAACATATCGTCGACCAAGGGGGTGTACATCCGGATAGAAAAGCTTTAAGGAAGAGAAATGGGTCTGAATCGTTTCTCCCATCCTATCTGAGTGTATTTTGATTAAACTATTATGCGGAGGTGTTAACCTTTGCGAGTTAATGATATGGTGGTCAAATACGATCGAATGTTACATGGGCTGTGTCTGGCCGCCTTGGTAAATAAGAAGCCATCTCAATAACCGTATAAAAATTATTAAATTAGATTCCAGAGAGAAGTGGCCGAAATATTTTACATTATATTCTTTATCGTCTTAAAATGCAAGGATAAATTGATAGCCAAACCGATGTTCGATCGGCAGTGTTTTTCAGTGGTCAGTTTTTAATAAAAAATTTCTAATTTTTGTGGTATGTTCGAAAAAATAGGATTTTGAGATCAGTTTTACAATAAGGAAATTTAGCTCGATCTCTTATTCGAGCATGTCACTAATGGATAATTTTCAGCACAGGGGGTGCCGTGCAAAATTCAGTCTTTGTAAAATCAAAAAAAAGCAAGGTCCTCTGGTTATGGATATTTGCCTATGTTTTTTGTTTCGTGCAGTTAACAGACACGGTCCTTGCGGCCGAAACATCCCGGACGAACAAATCCGATCCAAAGCCGGAAGAAACGCCAATTGTAATTACCGCCGAGCGACTCGTTTCAGATAACAAGGCCAAATTCGCCGAATTTATCGGTGATGTCAAGGCAACTCAAGCCGATTTTGTGATCACCTCCGATAAATTAAGGATATATTATGCAGGGGAATTATTGAATACGGAAAAAAAAGGAAACAACCAAGATGTATTGAAGAAAATTGTTGCAACCGGCAATGTCCAGATAACGACCGAACAATATGTTGCAAACACAGAAAAATTGGAATACGACGCTGCTTCCATGGAAATTATTTTAACCGGTGAAGATTCTAAGGTGGCTTACGGTAAAGATTCGATTTCAGGATCTAAAATAATCCTTTATCAAAAAGATGGTCGGGTCAAAGTACTGGGCAGCAAAAAAAAGCGTATAAAAGCAGAATTTTTCTCGAAAGGCAACCAGTCCAACGCATTCAAGGTAGAAGAGCCTAAAAATTAAGTTAGTCTGGGATCACTTTTAATTAGCGAACATCGAGGGTTGCGTTTATATCCTTCCTTTTAATCTCTTCAGCTTTTTTAAATTTTCATACCTGATCATGAGCTGGATCCATTCTCGAAACAGTGGTACAAGTTGCCCGGGATCTTTAGGTGAATCTTTGAGCATCCTGTTTTCAATCTCAGATAGAGCATCCGCAATTTCTTTTCTCGCCGGTTTTTTTGTTAGTATGTGGCGATAGATCTTAGCTGCTTTTTCCCAGTGCCCCTGTGCGACATACACTTTGGCCATGGTTTCTGTGTATATGCCGATATCCTTGGTCATTATTTTGGTTTCCGATGATTCTGGGGTTTTATAATGACTTCATTCTTGCCGATCATTCCAAGCTCTTTCCTGGCAATATTTTCAATGTACCCGGGATCATGCTTCAAACGCTCGATTTCGATAACGATGGAAAGATTCTCCTGGTTGAGCCGTTGGCTTTTCTCAACCAGCTTTCTTCGTTCTTTTTTCAGATATATCAAGTCAGCGAGACCATGCTCACTGACAATAATAAAAAAGAAGACAGCTGCAAGCATTAGAATACCAATTGATATGAAAATATTTTGTGTTTTGGTCATTTTTTGCCAATGCCTCTCCCAACCTCAACTAAAACGCATCTTAATTCCGGACTTTTTAAAACATAGGATGCAGCTCCATAGATTCCTATTCCAACGGCAATACAGCCAGCGACACCGCCAATAAGTTCGGGCAGCGAATGATATTGTTTCGGCAGTATTAACGCGGCCGCTCCACTGACGACGCCCCCCATAAGGAGTGTACATAGTATAGATCTGCCGATCGATGCTGCAAGGTTTCTCCATCCCAGAGCACCCATTCTCTTTTTTAAAGCGCCTAGAAGCAGAAATAAATTAATCATCGAAGCCAGCGATGTGGCCAAAGCGAGCCCTCCGTGTGCCATTGGTTTCATCAATACGATTCCCAGGACGACATTTGCTAGGATCGATACGACAGCCAACTTCAAGGGCGTTTTGGTGTCTTGCATGGCAAAGAAGGTCGATACGACGACTCTGACCGCCGAAAATGCCCATAGACCCATAGAATAATATAAAAGTGCCTGGGCAGTCAACTGTGTTGCCTGCACGTCAAATTCACCGCGCTGAAACAATAATGCAACAATCGGTTCTCGAAGAAGGACGAGACCAACAGCAGCGGGGATGGTGATAAAAAATACCAGTTTGAGCGTTTGGGTAAATGTGTCTTTAAAGCTATCAAAATCTCCAGTCGCTGCTTGCCGGGAAAGACTGGGCAAAACCGCAGTTGCCGTAGCGATGGCAAATACACCCAACGGAAATTGAACCAAGCGATCGGCAAAATAGAGATAGGTAACGCT
>JASFSK010000608.1:0-3663 GCA_050114455.1 Desulfobacterales bacterium
GGGTGCCCTGGAAAGAGACTGGGTTTATGATCGTACCGATATCAATGGGATTAGATTTGAAGATGAATTGATCCGTATCGGGTACAAGGGGACCGTACCCTGTAAAAAACAGCTGGTTCACTGCTATTATGAGTTTCACATTGAACAGGGTCCGATTCTGGAGCGAGAAGGAAAAACCATCGGCGCACCCAAAGGAATTTTGTGTCTGCACTGGTATGACATTTACCTGGAAGGAGAGGCCAACCAGGTCGGCCCAACTCCCATGGAAGGCCGTCATGACGCATTGTGTGCGGCTGCTGAAATGATTATAAAAGTCAATGAATTGCCGGATCGAATGGGTGGCAACATGGTCGCCACCGTCGGAGAGATTCAAAATTATCCAAACTCCAGAAATATCATCCCGGATAAGGTTCATTTTACCGTGGACATCCGCTCCTGGGATGATGACCACGCAATAAAGGCCTGGGATTTGGTTCGCAAGGACTTCGAAACCATCGCTGAGCGAAGAGGCTGTCCAATCAAAATAGAAGAAACCTGGCGTGTAGAGCACTCCCCCTTTGATAAAGGCCGGGTACGGATGGTATTGGATGCCGCCAAAGACCTCGGATATTCCAGTCTGCATATGGTAAGTGGCGCGGGACATGATGCCAGTTACATGAACCAGGTTTGTCCCACCGCTATGATATTTATTCCCAGCATCGGCGGCCGGAGTCATGTCGAAGTGGAAAACAGTCGTTGGGAAGATTGTGAGTCCGGTGCAAACGTGCTCCTGCATGCAATTCTGAACTCGGCCAATGAGAAATAGCTAGGCGTTCAGGGATTCGAAGGCTACGGGTTCAAAGGTTTAAACACCCAACGGGTTTCAGGGTTAGACCCAAAATATGGGACGAGACCCAAGAGCAAATGTGATTTACTAAAACTAGCTGAAATCCAACAACCTTTAAACCTTGGAACGCTGAACCTGTGAACGGGTACAAAAATAGTATTACCAGCTAGTTGCAAAGGACCTCTGATGAACAGCCCGGGATTGTTCAAACAATGAACAAATTCTGCCCGATAGCTAACTCATTATATAGAGTCATTAATACAGTATTATATATTTTGCTGTTAGTTACCGGTATTATTAATTGGGCGTACTAAGTCATCACAGAGAGCTGGTTAACCACACTACGAGATCACAGACCAAATAAATAAGGTGCGGGGGAATAAGCAAGTCCCTGCACCTTATAATACTCTGATCAAAATAAAAATGGCACCCCGCGGCAACCCGCAGAGAATTAGACCCTGTAAAAGATTAAAATCCCTCAAAAGGCTCGCGCTTCACGAATCTTCCGTGACCGGTCTGGCCGACAAACTCCATCTGGTCGCCGTTCCAGCGGGCCACTTTTTCTCCGCGGGAATACACCACACTGGGCATTCCGGTAACTTCAAAGCCCTCAAACGGGGTATAGTCCACATTCATGTGTAATTTCCCCTGGGTAATCGTGAATGTTTGATTCGGATCAAAGACAACGATATCCGCATCTTTGCCAACGGCAATCTCGCCCTTGTCTTTCAGACCGAACATGCGTGCCGTTCCGGTGGACAATATATCCACCATCCGTTCCAGGCTGATGCGGCCTTTGACCACGCCCTCGGAATGCAGCAATATTGCCAGCGTTTCAATACCAGGAGCGCCATTGGGAATTTTCTTGTAATCGTCTTTGCCGAACATGTCCTTTTTGCCATTAAAATCAAACGGGCAATGATCAGTGGCCACCACCTGGATATCGCCGCCTCGCAGCCCCTCCCAAAGCGCTGCGTTACTTTCTTTGGTTCGCAGCGGCGGCGACATGACGTATTTGGCGCCGTTGAAATTCGGTTCCTTGTAACGTTCATCGTCAAGCAACAAATACTGGGGACAGGTTTCTGCATAGACGTCGATACCTCGATCCCGGGCTTCTTTGACCTTCCACAATCCCTCTCTGGAAGATAAATGCACGATATAAATTCGCGATCCGGTCAACTCCACCATTTTGGCGGCTCTGCCGATGGCCTCCTCTTCAGCGATATTTGGTCGGCTGACGGCATGAAAATAAGGATCCAGTTTTCCCTCTTTTTCAAGAACCTCATTCATGTGCTGGATAATATATACATTTTCAGCATGGACTTGAACCAAACCGCCGTATTTTTTCGTCTCATCCAGCAACTTGATCATGGTGGCATCATCAACCCGGAAATCGTAGACCATGAATATTTTAAAACTCGGTGTACCGTACTCAAGGCAGGCCTTTTTTACCTCGTCGATCACATCCGGTCTGGGATCCATGACCGCCGGGTGTAATGAATAATCCACACAGACCTTGCCTTCCGCCAATGCCTTTTTCCGTTCCAGTGCCTCCAGCAGGGTCTCTCCCTTTTGTTGTAGATCGAAATCAACGACACAGGTAACGCCGCCACAGGCCGCTGCAATCGTGCCGGTTTCATAGTCATCCTGGGCATGAGTTCCCATAAATGGCATGGAAATGTGGGTATGGGGATCAATCGCGCCAGGAAGGATGTATTTTCCTTTGGCATCGACAATGTCATCGGCCGGATAGTCCAGATCAATGCCAATGGCTTTAATCTTGTCGCCATCAGCATAAACATCGGCCAGATACCGACCGGTAGCATTTACGATGGTTCCGCCCTTAAATAACACACTCATTTGGTCCCTCCTTTGTAAATGGCTCAACTTTGACTTCTTTTTCTAAACTGCTGTCCATCACGGCCGTCTCGCGCCGATTCCAATCACCGGGCATTTCCTTAAAAGAAATTAATTCAGGAACCGGGCATACAAATTTACACAGCATGCAGCTTAAACATTTGTCTTCAATCAGACTCGGTCGGCGCGTCTCGGCATCCCATTCAAGTGCCTGGCCGGCAGCATCCTGACAAACGATATAACATTGACCGCAGCCGATACAGCGGTCCAGGTCATACGCGGTGATGCCCTGGCGATCGACTTCAAAAGCTTCCGTTTCATGTAGATTGGGCAGTGCTTTACCCACCAGATCGGATATGTTGTCGACCCCCCGCTCGGCCATAAAATCACTGAGGCCTTCAATCATATCCTCGACAATCCGGTATCCATAATGCATGATACCAGTGGTCACCTGCAGGGTTGATGCGCCTACCAGAATAAATTCCATGGCATCAATCCAGGTCTCGATACCGCCGATTCCGGACAACGGCAATTGTAGGCTCTCATTTTTGGCCATCGATGCGATAAAATTCAATCCGATCGGTTTAACGGCTGGTCCGGAGGTCCCGCTGATGGCACCTTTACCGAAAACGTTCGGTGTCGGAACGAAGTCATCCAGGCCAACGCCAGAAATACCCCTGACGGTATTGATGGCGGAAATCGCATCGGCGCCGCCATTTTTAGCATACATGGCCGGTTCATTCATATCCGTAATGTTGGGCGTCATTTTGGCGATGACCGGAATGGAAACCACTTTTTTGACGGCTTCGGTGAATCCTTCCAGCAGTTGAAACGCCTGGCCTACTTTGTGGCCAGCGCCTTCGATACACATATGGGGGCAGGAAAAATTCAGTTCCAACATGTCAGCCCCATTGTCTTCAGCAGCTTTGGCCAAATAGGCCCATTCATCTGTAAAAAAGCCCATGATGCTGGCAATGATC
>JASFSK010000609.1:0-3660 GCA_050114455.1 Desulfobacterales bacterium
CATGGATAGTGCACTAGATCGCCAATTCAAAGATTAGATCTCCAATCGTGTTTTCATGCGTTTCTTATAGACATGATTTTCTAAAATGCAAAGAGATATTTGACTATTCGCAGTATATATGAAATATCACCCTAACGCCGATAATCGGAATTCTTAACCACAATAACAGACAGCAGCTAAAAATCTTTTAACGCTAAAATAAATTCCTATATTTTTATGTCAAAAAAATTAATTATTAACTTTAATAAAATAATTTAACTATATAATATTATATGAAAACAAAACACAAGATACTGTTTAAAAATTCAAAAAAAATGAGTGCCATTCCCTCGGCCAGCGTGCATCTGGTGGTCACCTCTCCGCCCTATCCGATGATTGAAATGTGGGACGAGATGTTCAGCCGTCACAGCAAAAATATTGCCATGGCATTGAAACACGAAAAAGGGTTGCAGGCCTTTGAGTTGATGCACCGGGAGTTGGATCCGGTCTGGGAAGAAACTCATCGCATATTGATCGATGGTGGTATCGCCTGCATCAACATCGGTGATGCCGTTCGGACCGTTGATGAAGAATTTAGGTTGTATCCCAACCATGCCAGAATAATTTCGTCGATGCTTGATTTCGGCTTCAGTGCCCTGCCCCTGATATTGTGGCGCAAGCCAACCAACGCACCGAACAAATTTATGGGATCGGGGATGTTGCCGGCCGGCGCCTACGTTACCCTTGAGCATGAATATATTCTTATCCTGCGAAAAGGCTCTAAAAGAGAATTCAGCAGCCTCCAAAAAAAACAAAACCGGCGGGAAGGCGCCTTTTTTTGGGAAGAAAGAAACCATTGGTTTTCAGACATATGGTTTGATTTGATCGGAACTACCCAAAAGATGAAAAATAAAGCGACTCGGCTGAGAAGTGCAGCTTTTCCTTTTGAGCTGTCCTATCGTTTGATAAACATGTATTCGACAAAAGGAGATACGGTGGTGGATCCGTTTCTGGGTACCGGGACCACCACGGCCGCGGCAATGGCAACCGGCAGAAACAGTATTGGATTTGAGATCGAATCCGGTTTTCGGGACGAAATTTTATCATTGGAAAAGACGATCGTTGACAGGTCCAACGAACGAATTCATCGCCGCATTGAAAATCATCTTGAATTTGTTAAAAAAAGATCCGAAGACAAAGGCAACTTCAAATATATCAACAAATATTATCGGTTCCCGGTTGTCACCCGGCAGGAAACCGAGCTTTTCTTCAACCCGCTGGAAAGCGTTGAGCGGGTGGGTAAAAACATTTTGACAGTTAAATACACCGGTATACCCCCGAGCGATGCAGCAGACGATTGGAAAGCAATGGCGCCCCCGCCGCCGAAGAAAACAAAAGCCGGTCAGATGCAGCTATTCTAATGAAAATCGCCCTTGTATTAAACTTGTATGAAGCTCACATCAGTAATCATGGTGTCGAATCTGCCGACGAACCCAAGCGAGGCCAAGCCGTCCCCACAGGTTATACAATCCTAAACTTAGCGGCAATGCTTTAGCCACCAATGGCGTCAGGTAACATATCCGAATCAATTCTTCAAATAATTGCGATACATCACCGGCTTTAAAATAGATGTTATCTCTTTGGTATTCTAGTTTCCAGCGTTCCGCGATTTTTCGTGCGGCTGCGTAACCATCACGCATTTGTACCAGAACCCGAAAAGGTCCGGCCGGTCGATAAGGAACCGTCTGGCGATTAGCCAGGGACGCTGCCGCTGCCTTGGCAAGGGTGGATCGCCACTCCCTGATGTCGAAGCACCGCTGCCCAACCGCTTTATCAATCGGATAAACGATAATATTCTCGATAGCACCGGCTGCCTGACCACAGGCAATCGGGCAGCCCGTGTAGAAAAGCGGTCTCAAATTGAATGGTGCCAAACAGGCGGCAAAGAGTTCAACTTCGGAAAATGGCCGCCCGTTCACCTCCAGCCTTGCGATACGTGACGTCAAGGTGTGAGCCAAAAATCCGCCGGTTCCAGCTGCCGCATGCATGCCCATGAATAGAATGCCTTCAACTCCAGTCGGATCTCCCAAACCCGGTACCGGACCGGCAAGATATCCCTGAATGACCCCGGCTCTGGCATCAATTTGTTCGGGGAGCAGATTATAGCCTGTGCGATGAAAATCCTTTATCAGGACACGCTCGACGCCGGCATTGAAAAGTGCCTGGACAACAGCGTCGACATCGCGGGTCATTTCCAGACAGGCGCGTGCCCATTCCTGTGTCAGAAATGAGGAAGCCCGACGGTCCCAGCATCCTGAACTGCCTTCGATATCGGTGATTATCAAAACCCGATAAATCATCACAAAAAGTCAAGTGTATCCCGTGCAGGGGATGGTAGCCAACTGTGTCTCCTTCGGCCGGGTCGAAATTAATTCCACCAACTCATTGATTGGATCGAGCTAAGATGTCCGGCACTCAGGAAAGAGCCGACGCCCGGCGAAGATCACTGATTCGCTGCAACACCGGTGGATGAGAATAGTTTAAAAAAACGTATAACGGATGCGGCATCAGATTCGTCAGGTTATGAACGGATAGCTTCTTTAGCGCCGCCTCCATGGATTGGGGGTCTTGGGTCGTTTCTGCTGAAAATCGATCGGCTGCGGTCTCATTTTTTCGCGAGAGCATCTGCATGAATATGCCCGTTAAAAAATCAATTGGCGAGTAGAGCATGGCAAAGAATATCAAACCGCCATACACTGACTTTTGCGGCATGAAAAAGGCGTCAAAAAGACCCTGATAGGAAATGAAAATCGACAACAGGTAAAGCATGATGCCCATTTGCAAGATACCGAGGATCATGGTCAACAAAATATGCTTTTTCTTGTAATGGCCCATTTCATGTGCCAAAACGGCAAGCAACTCAGCAGTTGTATGGCGCTTTATCAGCGTATCGAACAAAACGATGCGCCGATGTTTGCCGAATCCGGTAAAAAAGGCATTGGACTTGCTGGATCGACGGGAACCATCCATGACAAATACATTTTCAATTGGAAATTTGATCGAGCCGGCATATGACAGAATGGCCGATCTCAGCTCGCCGTCTTCCAGCGGGGTAAATTTATTAAATAGCGGCATGATCCAGGTTGGTGCGATGAACTGAACGCCAAGCATATAAAGTGTTACCGCTATCCAGCAATACCACCAGGCGTTGTTGCCGGTATGCTCAAAAAACGCCAGGATGCCGGCCAACAGCGGTGCGCCCAGCAAAACTGCCAGCAGGACTCCTTTCGCCAGGTCCGCTATGAATGTCGTCCAGGTCGTTTGATTGAACCCGAAACGCGCTTCGATTACAAAAGTCGCGTATACGCTGAATGGAACTGACAAGAGCCCTTTTAATAAAATCAGGACGGCCATGTATACTAAGCCGGTCATAATCGGGTTGTAACCCAAAGATCGGACCCATTCATCCAACAGGGGAAAGCCTTTGGCGAACCAAAAAACCAGCATTACGACAATATTTAACGTCGCCGCCACCCAGCCGAAGCGGGTATTGGCTTTCAGATATTGCTGTGATTTGCGATACCGATCCGGATCATAGATCCCTTCGAAGGCTTCGGGCAGCTCGTTTCTAATTTTTGAAACATTAAGGTAATCAGCCAGGATATTAATGGTATAATCAAA
>JASFSK010000610.1:0-3659 GCA_050114455.1 Desulfobacterales bacterium
TGAATCGGTCGAGATCCATGAATATCACGGAGACCATCGACCGATCGGTTTTAGCTCTTTCAATCAAAGCTTTCAGCGATTGATAAAGATAGCGCCGGTTGTATAGGCCGGTCAGGTTGTCCCGCAAGGCCTGTTCGCGAAAACGTTGTTCACTGGCACGTAGCGCTTCTTCAGCTTGTTTACGCTTGGTGATGTCGACCATGGCGATAACAATGCGTGACAGTGTATCTTCATGACCTGAGAGCGGCAGTGATTTGCCCAAAATGCTCTTTTGGGATCCCTTGAAAGTGACCAAGGTTTCCTCGCGTTCGTCGGCAATGTTGCCGTCTGCTACCATCAGGATGATTTCACGCGCCAAGTGCATGACATCCTCGATCTTGTTTACCTTTCCAAAGCCGGAGTCGATCTCATCTTTGGTTTCGGCCTCCATCAGTTCCAGAAATGCGCCGTTGCAATCAACTGTCTTGATCAGTCCCATGCAACGGACCAATTCTTGGGGGTTTTGATCGAAATAGCTGCGCAAGTCGCAGGTGCCATTCGCCTGAAGTTGTTCCAGGTGTCGTTTCAGGTCGCCGGCGTCTCTCTCGACCATGGCCACCGGAGCGGAATCGAACAGCAGCCGGTATCTTTTTTCGCTGGCAGCGATGGTCTCCTCGGCTCGTTTGAGTTCGGTGATGTCTTCGACAAAGGCGATAATTCCGGAAAACCTGCCTTCCTTTTCGATCACCGGGCTGATATGATACCGCAGATGGGCGCATCCATCGGTGTCAGTCAAACAAGCATGATCGCTGGTCATACGTTTTTTTTGTGCCATGCATCGTCTAAAAGCGTCGGCTACTCCGGAATCCACCATGTGGGGGTATTTGAGGATGTTTAACTGGGTAATATCACGATCTGTCGGCCAGGCCAGCATGTCCAGCATTTTTTGATTGGCACCAAAAATACCGCCATCGGTGTCGACGACAAAGATTCCAAATGGCGCACTGTCACCTAAAAGCCGATCTCGTTCCTGCAATGTGAACAGGGCATCTTCGGCCCTTTGACATCTCTCTTCAAGTTGCTGGATTTTCCCAAGCAATTCATCTCGTTCACTGAAAGATTCGTTATTTGACAAAGGAATTTGGTTCAATTCTGTCGCCTCCGTCCTGACGAGTTTGACGGGTATTGGTATCCCCAAAATACCTTACCGCTGCTGTTATACGCTTGCGCGAATCGCGAATTTAGATATGACATTAATAACTCAATTTGGTGTTGTAAAGATCGCTATGTTATACCACTCTTTGCAAGTCAGAATCAAATGGCAGTAGAACGGCTGGAATGACACCTCTGGGGATGAATCGGTCCGTCATTTCGACTTCTCCTTTGTGATTTTTTTTAATCTATCATTTGTAATTATTTCAATGGTCCCAATATTTATCCGGTTTGGAGTTTCCACTCAACCATTATTATTGTGTTCTTTCTTCATCCCAGAGAAAGGCATTCGGAAACCTGAATTTAAATTTGCTGTTTTTCCGATATTACCTTGAAACATGGAGGCTAATAAGTGTACATCAATTGTATCAACATCAATGGAGGAGCAACGGTTGGATGGAAAGCGGACATTTCATTGGGCATGGGTAATTCTGGCCATCTGTTTTGTAAACCTTTTTATCAGTTACTCGGTTCGACTCGGTTATGGTGTGGTGTTGCCCGAAATGATCCGCACCCTGAAATTCGGCAGAACGGCCGGCGGATCGATCTATAATTTCTATCTGCTAACCTATATCTCCATCACACCACTGACCGGGTATTTGACCGATCGTTTGGGAGCCCGGCGGGTCATCACCGTTTGTCTGCTCATATTTGGAATGGGCGTTTTTTTGATGGGTACCGTTCAGGCGCTCTGGTCTGCCTGTTTTATATACGCCATCGTGGGCCTGGGTGCCACCGGCCTCTGGACGCCTGTAATTTCATTGGTGCAGCGCTGGTTTGCCTTTCATCGGCGGGGATTCGCCCTGGGAATACTTTCCACCGGATATGGGTTGGGCTTTGCCACCATGGGAGCTGTCTTTCCTTGGATCGTCACCAATTTCAACTGGCGCTATGCCTGGTTTTTTTTGGGTGGCCTGGCCTTTTCCATGGTAGCGGTCAACGCTGTTTTTCTAAGAAGCGATCCGGTAGATACCGGCATCAGGCCCTGGGGTGATACCCGAGATACCATTGCCCCCCATCATGGAGATAATACGCCTGCTGATAAAATTGTAATCCGGGATCTATTTAAGAACAGTCGTTTCTGGCTGATCGGCTTTTCTTACTTCGCCATTGCTTTCAGTTTATATGGAATGACCACTTTTATGGTGGATTTCGCCAAGTATCAACTCAATCTTCCTCTTGAAAAGGCCAGTTTCCTGGCAACTATTCATGGAATTTGCCAGATTATCGGTGTGTTGACGGTCCTGCCATTGTCCGACTATCTGGGGCGTAAACGAACTATCATTATATCCAATGCCATTATCTCCATCTCATTGGTTTTGATTCTGTTAGTTGGTGAATCCTGGGGCATGTTGTGCATTGCTATCGGAATCATGGCTGTTTTTTACGGACCGACCTGGCCAATTTACGGTGCCTGTGCCGGAGATTATTTCCCACGTGAAATGATGGCGACTGTGATCGGGATCTGGACGCCTTTTTACGGGTCGGGGGCGATTATGACACACTGGATTTCGGGAATGCTCAGGGATACAAGCGGTGTTTATCATCATGCATTTATCCTCAACATGCTGATGGCCGTGATCGCCACTGTATTGATGTGTCTAGTACGTAAACAATGAATTATCAATTATAACAGTTAACTATGGACTAAGGAGTATCCCATGAGTCGATTTTTAATGGTTGATATTGGGGCCGGCACCATGGATGTGCTGTGGTATGATACCGAAACAGAGCTTCACTATAAAGCGGTGGTGACCTCTCCGGTGAGATACCTAGCCGAGCGGGCAGCTAAATTACCAGGAAACCTGGTGATCACCGGATCTGAAATGGGAGGCGGACCCATCACCCAGGTTTTGAAAGCGCGTGCAAAAGAGGCTGAGGTTGTCATGTCCCTATCGGCCGCCGCCACGCTTCACCATGACCCCGATAAGGTGGTTAACTGGGGTATCAATATCGTTGACGATCAAAAGGCCGAGGCTCTGAGTGAAGACGAGAGTTATTCTTCACTGGTGCTGGCCGATTTCGATCCCAAACGATTACGACCGATCGTCGAGGGCTTCGGCGTTCCGTTTTCTTTTGATGCTGTGGCGATATGTGCCCAGGATCATGGCGTGGCGCCGCCGGGTGTCTCGCATCTGGATTTTCGCCACAACCTGTTTAAAGAGCACCTCAAGGAGAACCCGCAGCCGCATGTGCTGCTGCATAAAAGCGATGCGGTTCCGGCGGTGATGAACCGTTTGAGATCAATTGCCATCAGTGCCGGTGCCATTTCAACTGACGAAATCTACGTCATGGACAGCGGGATGGCGGCCATACTGGGCGGATCCATGGATCTCTTTGCACGTGATAGTAAGCGGATTGTGATCCTGGATGTGGCCACTTCACACACGGTGGGTGCCGCCATGTTGGGGGATGAAATCGCCGGCTTTTTCGAATACCACACGCATGACATTACATATGAGCGGCTC